>JADHKY010000072.1 GCA_016780945.1 Aquiluna sp.
ATGCCTGCCTTAGCGCCAATTGCCACCGAGGAGTTAAACAGGCTCAACCTACTCACTGCCCATGCGGTTGAAACTCCGGGGATGTGACCTGCGGCCGAGAAAAACGCTGGTGAGGCTGGTGCCAGCCCAAGCCCCGCGAGCCCCCACAGAATCGAAGCTGTAACTAGGCCAAGAATCGTGTTGAAGCTGCTTATCGCCGAAGCACTTAGGGCTGCTACTGCCAGAGCTGCTGCCGCCAAGAATGCTCCCCGAGAAGCGATGGTGTGAGGGTGATACTTCTCAGCAAGTCTGGTCATCGAGAGCCGACCAATGATCATGCCAATCATGAAGACTCCAAAGGGTATCGACCTAAGAGCCACATCAACGTTTAGGACATCGCGAGCAAACACCGCCGCCCAGTCAATGACCGCAACCTCCGGGTAGATGGCAGCAAAGAGCCCGATCGCCAAAAACCACAGCTGCGATGGCATTTGGTAGAACTTGCGCTTGACGACCCCCGCCCGCTCCTCGACGTGGCCATCCTCCTCAGGGCTCAACAGCCACCGCAGCGTGAACTCAAAGATGATGATCGTGGCTATCGCCACAAGAATCAGAAACAGCTCGAGCGACAAAAAGGTCGTAGAGATAGCTCCTGTGATGGCTGCGCCGACAGCACCGAGCGACCAGCCCGCGTGCATACGACCGATGATGTTGATGCTGATCTGCTTCTGCAGCAGCACCGCATGCGAGTTCACGCTCACACCCAATAGCGACATTGAGAAGTTGAAGCCGATGTTTATAAGCATCCAAAGTGCTGGGTCATTGGTCCAGGCCAAAGCGACCAAAAAGACCATGCCCGCGTAGTTTGCAAAACGAATCAAAGGCCTTGAACCAAAGCGCATCAACAACCTGGATGCAAACAGCAGCGGGGTGATAGAACCAATCACGCTAAAGCCAATGATGGTTCCCCAGGTCGCAAACGAGACCCCGAGTCGATCGATGTATTCAGGCACCCAGGCAACCGATGCCAAAGCGCCGTGGCCCATCAAGACAAAGGTTGCAAGCAGTCCAATCTGGGCTTTACGGAGCCTTGCTCCAGGCAGCCTCTGCAATTAGCGTCCTTTTGAAATATCGAGCATCTGAGCACGATTATGGAGCTTTAGTCGTTCCCTGCCGCTTAGCTGCCCGAGGCGTTTTTCTTCGCCATCAACATTGAGCCAACCCGGCCACGCCATGAAGTCGACTCCTCGCGAGCGCAAGGTCTCCTCGATAGCCTCTTCGCCGGGGTTAGACGGCGACCACCAGCTGGCTCGATCGGACATTAGATGACCGATGGTCTCTATGGCATCGGCTTTGGTGTGGCCAATGAGACCAACCGGTCCGCGCTTAATCCAGCCAGTGCAATAGACACCTGGGATGTGCGATCCGCTCTGGTCCAGCACCCGGCCCTCTTCGTTTCTAATTACACCCTCGACATCGTCAAACGGGATTGCATCAAGTTCGCTCCCGAAATAGCCGACCGCTCGATAGACAGCCTGAACTTCAAACTCTCGCATCTCGCCTGTTGCCCTGACGCGTCCGGTGCCATCGAGCTCCGTGCGCTCAAACTTAATACCCGCAACCTTGCCATCGGTGCCAAGAATCTCCCTTGGCGTGGAGAAGAAGTGCAGGTGCAGCCTTCGCTCCTGGGGCTCTGATGGGTTCTCCCGCAAATCCTCAAGGGTCTTGACCATCACGCGAATCTGATTGTTCGAGTCAATTGCCTCGCGTGAACCATCGTCATATTGGAAGTCCTCGTCATAGACGATCGCCTGCACTCCCTCAACATGAAGTGCCTCTCTTAGTTCAAGGGGTGAGAACTTAACCTGTGCGGGGCCTCTGCGACCAAAGACGTGGACATCAGTGACAGGTGATGCCTTCAAACCCTGATAGACGTGATCTGGGATGTCGGTGGACAGCAGGTCCTCCGGTCGCTTCACCAAAATCCTGGCAACATCCAGAGCTACGTTGCCGTTACCGATAACCGCAACCTCTTTGGCATCAAGCGGCCAATCGAGCGGAAAGTCTGGGTGGGCGTCATACCAATTCACGAAGTCAGCGGCTCCAAAGCTGCCCTCAAGGCCTGCCCCGGGAATGTCTAGATCTGCATCCTTGATAGCGCCGGTTGCGAAGATGACGGCGTTGTAGTGCTGCTTTAGGTCGTCGAGCGTGATGTCGACTCCGTATTTGACGTTTCCGAAAAAGCGAATGTCTCCCCGGTCTAACACCTCAAAAAGTGCCCTGATGATGCCTTTGATTCTGGGGTGGTCTGGGGCTACGCCATACCTGACCAGTCCGTAGGGGGCAGGCAGCAGGTCGAATAGGTCGATGGATACGTCGAAGTCTCGCTCAGCCTTCAAGATGAGATCTGATGCATAGATGCCGGCAGGACCAGCACCAATAACTGCAAGACGTAGCTTGGACATTGTCTCTTTCTAAAAACTAACCTTTGCGGTCAACCACGGCCCTGGCAAAAGCTTCAAGGGCGGACTTCACGCTACCACTGGGTAGTGGCTCAAGTGCATCGACGGCCATGTCTGCCCAGCTGTCGGTGACTTCCTCTGCCTGGGCGATAACCGGGTGGTTCCTTAGCCTTTCGAGGACAGAGGCAATATTAGCCTCGCTGGCTTTGGCGATGTCACTGGCCAAGGTCTTTGAGTCGTCGTCCTCGTAGGCAGTTAGCAACAGTGCTGGCAGGGTGGGAACGCCGGCAAGAATATCGGTTCCCGCAACCTTGCCCGAGTCTTTCTTGGAGGCTCTGATATCGATCAGGTCATCTGCTAGCTGGAAGGCAATGCCGACCCGCTCTCCATAGAGCCGCAGCGGCTCCTGATAGGCGTCATCTGCACCCGCAAGCAGTGCTCCCAACCTTGCGGAGAGAGAAATAAGGGATCCAGTCTTATCCCTGACCACATCGAAGTAGTGCTGGAGCGGATCGGAATCACCGGGTCCAATGGTCTCGTGAAGCTGACCGAGCACCAGCTGCTCGAAGACCTGAGCCTGAAGTTGTAGGGCCTCGGTGCCGAGGTGACTAACGATGTTGGCGGCCCTTGCAAACAGCAGGTCTCCGGTCAAAATTGCAATGTTGTTGCCCCACACAACATGCGCTGCATCGACACCTCTTCTTGTCGAGGCTTCGTCCATAACGTCGTCGTGGTACAGGGTGGCGAGGTGGGTTACTTCCATGACTACTGCCGCATCCGAAACGTCGGAGTTTGTGCCAGATCCCAGGTGAGATGTGAGAAGCACCAACAGAGGCCTGAGCCTCTTCCCGCCAGCCTTAGCGAGGTGGTTCGACATCGAGTCAACGACAGAGTTTGTCTGGGTGGTAGCGGTCTGAATACGGGTCTCGACAACCTCAAGATCGGTTTCGATCTGCTTCAAAAGCTTGCTATCGCCGAGCTTTTTAAATTGAGGAGGTAGGAGAGCCATCAGTTTCTAAACCCCGTGTGAATAGCAACAATTCCAAAAGTCAGGTTTCGATATGAAACATTGCTAAAGCCAGCGTCCCGGATGTCCTGTGCAAGCTCGTCCTGGGATGGCCAGGCCTCGATTGAATCGGCTAGATAGCTGTAGGCCTCAGGGTTCTTGCTGAGCAGTCTGGCAACAATTGGCAAAACGTTTCTCAAGTACCAGCGGTAGAGGGTCCCGAAGAGCCCTCGCACCCTAGAAAACTCGCAGATAACCAGCCTGCCCCCTGGCAGTAGCACCCTATGGAACTCACCTAGCGCGACCTTGTGGTCCTGAACATTTCTAAGACCAAAGGACATGGTGACCGCATGAAACTCTGGCTTTTTGAAGGGCAGCTTCATTGCATCTGCAAATACGAACTCTAGGTCGGGATAGCGCTTTTTCCCCTCCGCGATCATGCCCTGAGAGAAGTCCGCTGCCACCACCTCGGCGCCTGGAACCCTAAGTGCCATGGAGGAGGTTCCCGTGCCGGCGGCGATATCCAGGATTCGCTCACCGCTTTTTGGTGCCACAGCCGCTTTCAGCGAGCGCCGCCAGAGCCTGGATTGATAGAGGGACAAAAGGTCGTTGGTCTTGTCATATGCCGAGGCAACCTCATCAAACATCGCGGAAACGCTACTTGGATCTTTTCCTAAGTCGGCCCTGGTCACCTGCCAAGTCTAATCGGGCTAGGAATCGCCTCTGCCTTGGGTGGCAAGGGTATAAACCACCAACCCAACCGAGCCAAACATCAATGCCACCACCAGCGGCGTCGTCGCATTCATGAACCTATCCGCAGGGGTCATGGTGGTGATCTGAATCTCGTCCAGGTTCAGCGGCTCCGCGGCATTTGGATCAACCTGGCCGTTTACAACTACCGGGGGTATCACCTGCTCAATCTCATCGCCCTCGCGGAACAGGTCGTCCTCGTTATCGTCTGCCAGGGCGGGTCCAGCAAGCAGCATCGCACCCATCAGCACAACGCCTGCAATTTTTCGCAACTAGGGCCTCCGCTTAGACTTGGTAGGAATAAAAAGCCTAAAAGCTGTTGCTCTATTCTTTCTGCACTCTCAGAGAACTGGAAGCTAGGAATCACATTGACCCTCAAGGTTCACATTCGGCAAGCGTCCGTGCCTGAGGTTCTAGAGCTAGCTGGTGCAAACGTCTTTTTACACGAAGGCAAGCTGATCATCGGCTACGGAGTCGCCAAGCGACTAGCTGCCAAGGGTGATGGCAGGATTCAGGAGCTTTCTGCCAAGTGGCAGGAGCTTGTAGATGCCAGCGAGATCCGAGACGAGGTGTCGGTTCCCGGCACGGGCCTAATTGGACTTAGCTCAATAACCTTTTCCCCCAAGAGCAGCGCCGAGTCTGTGATTATCGTGCCCGCAAGAACCCTGGTTATTCAACCCGGTCACAGCTACGAGGTCATGGTCGATGGCGATGAGAGCTATGACAAGGGCAATGCCCCAGCCGGCAGCTTCGCAGAGGGCTCGCAAAGCTCGGCGGGATTTAGGGCTTCGGTTGAAAAAGCCATAGCCGCAATCAGCGGAGGCAGCCTAGAGAAGGTTGTGCTCGCAAGAGACCTCTTGCTCGAAACCGTGGAACCGGTTGATCTCGAATCGGCTCTTGGAAGGCTCCACGAGCGCTATCCACACTGCTGGACCTACAAAGTTGAGTCTGTCTTTGGGGCTTCTCCCGAGCTGCTAATTCGCTCCGAGGGCGGGGAGGTCTCGGCACGAGTGCTTGCCGGAACCGCTGGCAGGGGCACCGACCCAGATGTGGATCGCGCGATTGCCGATGGTCTTTCTCACTCGCTCAAGAACAAGCATGAGCATGGCTATGCCGTGCAGTCACTCGTCACAGCACTCGAGCCCCTCTGCTCAGTTATCGAGGCCGACGAGGAGCCGTTCTCGCTCGCCCTTCCCGACCTTTGGCACCTAGCCACCGACGTCAAGGGCAAGCTCAAGTCCAAGACTTCGCTTTTAGATGTGGTTGGTGCCCTGCACCCAACCGCAGCGGTTGCAGGCACCCCTCGTGAGGCGGCCATGGCACTAATTGAACAGCTGGAACCCTTCGACAGGGCCGGCTATGCCGGTCCTGTTGGTTGGCTAAGTTCTGATGGCTCGGGTGAGATTGCGATTGCGCTTCGGGGTGGTGTGGTGGAACGAGGTCATATCCGGGCGATGGCGGGCTGCGGAATTGTGAGCGAGTCGGAGTCTGAGGCAGAACTTAGCGAAACAGAGCTAAAGTTCAGAGCCGTCCGCTGGGCATTTGGCGCCTAGAGCCCATAGTC
>JADHKY010000003.1 GCA_016780945.1 Aquiluna sp.
TGGAGGTTGGTGCGGTTGGCGCCAGGATGACCGGTGGTGGCTTCGGCGGTGCTGCAATCGCGATCATTGACGAGAGCAAGATGGAGCTTCTCAGGGAGCACTGCAAGGCCATCTTCGCCAAGAAGGGCTTTGCCGAGCCAAACGTTTTCTCTGTTGCGCCAAGTGAGGGTGCAAGAAAAGACGCCTAGGGCGTAGCCAGCACCTCTACCCCGGCATCGGCCATGTCATCAATCGCTGCCTCGGTGCTTTCGGCTGCAACGCCTGCAGTGAGAGACGTGATTACCCTCACGGCCAAGCCATTTGTCACGGCATCTATAGATGAGGCTCTGACGCAGTAGTCGGTTGCAATACCAACGACGTCAACCTCGTCAATTTCAAGACGCTTGAGTAAATCTGGCAGAGCCTCGCCCTGGTCGGTTGTGCCCTCGAATATCGAGTAGCCGTGAGCACCCTGACCCTTTTTGATATGGATATCGATGATCGATGTGTCGAGGTTTGGGTGGTACTCAGCGCCCTCCTCACCCGCGAGGCAGTGAAGCGGCCAGGTGCCCACAAAGTCAGGCTGTTCTCCCTCTGGAGGGAAGTGCCCACCGTTCAGATCTTGTGGGGTGTGCCAATCCCTCGAGGCAATCACGAAGTCGTAGCGGTTGGGGTTTTCGTTCACAAAGCTTGTTATTTTGCTCGCAACCGCTGCACCGCCCTCGCATGCCAGAGCCCCGCCCTCACAAAAGTCGTTTTGGACATCGATGATAAAAAGTGCGCTTGCCATACCTACCTGTTTACCAGAGCCTTGCCGCAGTTATAAAAACCCATTACCAAAGCATCCATGGCTTCGCGGTGTTTGATTTGGACATCGCCGAGGTTATAGACAGTGAAGATTAGCTTGTTCTCGCTGTCTGGTTCTAGGAAACCGGCGAGTGAATAGCCGGTGCGAATCCAACCAGTCTTGGCCGCCACCTTGCCAACAGCATCCTCAAAGCGGTAGCTGAGCGAGCCCGGTGTCCCGGCAACCGGCATTCCCTGGCGAATGAGCTCAAAGTCCCCATAGCCCTGATCAATTAGCTTGAGAAGTTCATTCACTGTCTCCGGGGCAATCTGGTTGTAGCGCGAAAGACCGGAACCGTCCTCGACAACCAGCCCGCTGAGGTCCAGGCCGGTATCGCGCAAAGCCCTTTGGTAGGCCTGGGTCAATGAGCTGAACGAGCCGTTCAGACCGACATCGAGTGACACCAATCTCGAGATCGCCTCCGCCAGGCTGTTGTCGCTAACCACGAGCATGTATTCGATCCAGGTCGACAGCCTTGCCGAGCGAACACTTGCAATCTCCACGGCATCTGGTGGGGCAATACCCTTGACAACCATTGACTCGCTAGCACTCTCCCCGAGTGCTTCCCGGAACCACTCTCCGGCTCTGGTTACTGGATCGGTTGACCTTGGAGAGTCTTTTGCCAGGGGATTATCGCGATCGCCATCAACCTGCAACGCGGAGACCGGTGACATGTAGCCATTGGTAAGTCCTCGCTGATCCCAAACGCTCTGGTATTCACCATCGGCGGAGCCATAGATGGTGCTGTCTAAGACGATCTGGCTAAAGGTTTGGGCGCTGTTCCAGCGAGAGATTTGGTTTGCGAGGTCGACAAGGTCTGGTGCGTCGTCATAGACCGAATCGACCCCGATGCCAGTCCTAGAGAGGGTTATGTCTCCCGCACCCACCAAGTAGATGATGCTTGGGTCTTGGCTGTCTGCGTAGACGCGGGTGGTGACCCGATAATTTGGCCCCAGGGTCTCTAGCGCAGCTGCCGCGGTGAAGAGCTTCATGATTGAGGCCGAGCGGGCCGGAGTGGCGCTTCCCCGGTCAAAGAGAACCTCACCGGTTTCAGCGTTTATTACCTGAGCCTGCAAATCAAGAATGTCCTCGGCATCCTCTAACTCACTAACGGAGCACTGCACAACCTCGGGCTCAGGCTCCTCGGTGGCCTCCTCGGTTGGGTTCGGCTGGGCCTCAAGTGTTGCCTCGGGCTGTGAAGTCTGAGTCTCGGATGCGACAGGAGATGGGCTTGCATCCAAGGACCAGGGGCCGTTGAAGAGTGCGAGCAGGATCACCAGGCCCGCGGCCAGGCCGCTACTGACCCCAATGAAGATATGTTTCATCTCACCTGCCTAGACTTTCAACAATGAAGCATAAACTCTGGGCCTTAGCTATTGCCCTGCTCATGGCCTTTCCGCTACCAGCGAAGGCCCATGATCAGCTCGTAGACCAGTCCCCCAGCGAGGGTGAAACGGTTAGCGCAGGTGTTGTCGAGCTCACCCTAACCTTCAACAATGAGCTTCTAGAGATCGAGTCCGGCAATGAGATTGTCGTGACCGGACCAAGCGGTGAGGTTGTTTATGCGGGGTGCCTTCCAACACTGGGGCGGGATGGGCGTATCTCTCTAGATCTTGATGCAGCAGGAGACTATGGGGTCTCTTGGAGGGTAGTTTCGCAGGATGGCCACCCAATTTCAGACTCTTTTGAGTTCTCTATAGTCAATGAGACAGGCTATGTTGCAGACCCTGATTTTGGCTATCCGGCATGTGCGGGTGAGGTCGAACTTGAAACCCAGGAGCAGCCTGAAATTGGCTACTGGCTCCTCTGGCTATCGCTTGGACTTGTTGCTGCCGGTGTCTTTTTCTTCCTTAGGCCTAAGAACAAACCATAGGTAGCCGAGGGCGGTCAAAACCAGCCCTCCCAAGACGCTCTCAAGCCCAAGGGAGAATCTGCCTCCGGCTGGAGCCGCTAGAAGGCTGTAGAAGACATTCAGCGCCGTTGCGTTCATGAGACCCGCAACAACAGAAAGCATCGCAAGGCGTCCAACCCACCACTTCTCGCTCAACACCTTCGCCGAGGACCAAATAATCAGGACGGTGAGTGCCATTCCAACCACCACCTGAGCAACCATCAGCTCAAACTGAGGGTGGTAGAGATAGCTGAGGGTGGCAACTATGGCAAAGGCCAGGGGCCAAAATGGTGATTTCATTCGCTACTCTCTCGAGGCTTTCGGCTAGGCCAGCTTGCAGAACTCGTTGAGAGGATTGACCTGACCTGCAACGACAATCTGGTTGCCCTCATGGAGCACCGTCTCCGGGAAGGCTGGGGTGTACTTGCCATCGCCTGTCGTTACGGCGACGACCGTGACGCCGTAGGTGGAGCGAATCTTGAGCTCGGCCAGAGTCTTGCCAGCAAAACTTGCTGGAACCTCACTCTTGACCATTACAAAGTCGTTATCGATCGGCACATAGTCAAGGGTCTCGCCAGAAACCATGTGGGCGACTCGCTTACCCATCTCATACTCAGGGAAGATCACGTGGTGGCAGCCCAGCTGATCCAGGATCAGCCCGTGCGAGGTCGAGTTGGCCTTGGCCCAAACATTTGGAACCCCGAGCTGCAGCAGCAGCGCGGTGGTCAAGATGCTGGCCTCGAGGTCAGCGCCAATGGCCACTACCGCAGAGTCAAACTCACTGATTCCAAGCTCTTTGAGAGTTGCCTCATCAGTCGTGTCGGCTCTAACCGTGTGGGTGAGCTCGTGAGACATGTTTTGGACGATGCGCTCATCGGTATCCACTCCCAGCACCTCGTGCCCGGTCTTCATAAGCTCCCGAGCCAGTGATGATCCGAATCGACCCAAACCAATAACGATCACATTGGAGTGAATGATGCGCTTCTTTGTCTTTTCCTTAGCCAATTAGGGGCCTTTCCTTCGGTAATTCATAGTGCCTTCTTGTGACCCTGAGGGCAAGCGCAGAAGCGATCACCACAGGGCCCAAGCGGCCAACGAACATCAGTATTGCGAGCCAGACTTTGGCAAAGTCTGGAAGATCTGGAGTTATGCCGGTGGATAAGCCAACTGTGGCAGCAGCAGAAATCACATCGAATAGCAGCTCATCGAGAGTGAAGTCGGTGGTGGCTGCAAGGAGGATAGTGCTGAAGATAATGACCATTGCGTAGAGCGAGACCAGGGTTAGGGCCTGTCGCTGAATCGACCGTGGCAGCCTGCGGTTTCCAACGTTTACCGCCGTCTCACCGCGAACCTCGGTGTAGATGATGAAGAAGAGGATGGCGATTGTCGTCACCTTGATGCCTCCGGCGGTAGAGGCGCTGCCGCCTCCAATAAACATCATGAAATCAAGACCCAACCAGGTTGCGGGGTCCATCTGGCCAACATCGACGCTACTTAGCCCACCTGATCGAGGCATTGCCGACATGAAAGCGGCATTCCAAAGCTTCTCAAGAACGTTTAGGCCACCGAGAGTCTTGGGGTTGTTCCACTCCATCACGCCGATAAACATCGACCCGAGGGTAAGCAGCACGATAGTCGCGGCCAGGGTGACCCTGGTGTGGAGTGAGAACCTCCTAGACTTACCGCTCTGCTGCTTGTTGAGCCCCCATATGCGCTCGTGAAGCTCAATCAAGACCGGGAAACCAAGGCCACCGACGATCACCGCAATGGCAATCGGAGCAATCACGAAGAGGTCTTGGGAGAAAGTGGCCATGCTGTCCGAGTAGAGCGAAAAACCGCCGTTATTGAACGCTGAAATCGCGTGGAACAGTCCGTTCCAGATGGCTTCCCCCATCGACTCGTCATAGGTGATGCGCAACCTAGTGATTAGGTAGATGGCAAGGGCAATCTCAAAGCCAAAGTAGACAAGCAGAATCGTCCTGAGCAGCGCGGGCACGTTGTCAATGCCGATGATCTTCGCCTCAGAGAGGGTGTTCAATCTGTCGCGGAGCGAGATTCGGCCTGAAATTAGAAGTCCCACCAAAGTTGCAAACGAGACAATTCCGAGCCCACCGAGCTGAATCAGGAAAAGAATTACGACCTGGCCAAAGCCCGACCAGTGGGTGCCGGTGTCAACAACCGTGAGACCGGTGATGCAGACAGCAGAGACTGCTGTAAAAAATGCTGTAACGAAGTCTGTTGAGTACCCTTGCGCGGTGGAAAAGGGGAAGAGCAGGAAGATGGTGCCAACGATCACCGCTGCACCGAATGCCATGACCACTATCTGGGTCGGGTGCAGGGTCTTTTTGCGACCAGGTTGGCTCACTGTTTCAGACTACGCCTCCACTGCCCATAAATTGGGCAACCTCTCTACGCTACACCCGAGTTAGGCTTGTAAACAATGGATGCAAGGCTCTTTATCTTTGACGGCGACTGCGCTTTCTGCTCATCCGCGGCCAGAGTCTTTCGCAAGATGATCAAGGACCAGGTTCCAATTCGCCCCTACCAAAAGCTCGATCTGCCAGCACTTGGGCTAAGCGAAGAACTAACGTCCAAGGCCGTCTACTACGTTCGCGATGGGAAATATTTCGTGGCGGCTGAGGCCATTGCCCAATTATTTATCGACTCCAAGACGCTCTGGAGCGTTGCCGGTTATTTGCTGAGGGTTCCCGGCATCAATCACCTAGCAGAGCGCGTCTACTACTGGATTGCAAAAAACCGCCACAGATTGCCCGGCGGCACTCCAGAGTGCTCGATGTAATTCGAGTTCGAAGCTAAAACAGCCCTGGCAAATCACTAGAGTTGTGCCTAGTTTTGTAAACGATTACATACAGTGAGGTATTGGCTTTGGCTGGCGCAAGCATTCTCGTTTATGCCGAGAGACTCGGTGGCTCACTGAGCCACATCGAAAAGCTTTTATCCAATGAACTCTCTGACTTTTCTGGCATTCACGTGCTGCCCTTTTTTCACCCGTTTGACGGGGATGATGCCGGCTTCGACCCGATAGATCACACCATCGTCGACCCTCGTCTTGGCAGCTGGGAAGACTTCCGAAGGATCTCTAAAACCCACGAGCTAACCGCAGATCTAATCATTAATCACGCCTCAAACCTCAGCCCTGAGTTTCTTGACTGGCAGGAAAAGGGCGATGCTAGCGAGTTTGCAGGGATGTTCCTGACCTTCGACAAGGTCTTTCCAACTGGCGGAACCGAAGAAACAATAACCAGCTTCTATCGTCCAAGACCGGGTCTCCCCTTCACCGCCTACAACGTTGCCGGCACCAGAAGACTGGTCTGGACAAGCTTTATGCCCTCTCAGGTAGACATCGATGTGCGTCACCCGGCTGGCGAGGCCTACATCGACAGAGTGCTAGACGCCCTCGAGTCGGGAGGCGTCAAGGTTGTAAGGCTCGACGCCGTCGGCTACGCCATTAAAACCCCGGGCACTGATTCGTTCATGACCAAAGAGACTCTGGAATACGTTTCAGAGCTGAGCAAAAAAATTCAGGCCAGGGGCATGAGGGTGCTGGTTGAGGTGCATGCCCACTACACCCAGCAGCTAGAGATAGCGCCCCTTGTGGATCTGATATACGACTTTCAGACGGCACCGCTGCTTTTGCACTCAATCTTCACCTCTAACGTTGACGCCCTCGCAAGCTGGCTCGAGATTAGGCCTGATAATTGCCTCAATGTCCTAGACACTCACGATGGCTACGGAGTAATCGACGCAGGACCAATTGGTGGCAGGCCAGGGCTAATCACCCAGGAAGATATGGCCAACATCTTTGCTGTCGCTAGCAAGAACACCTCGGGCCACTCTGCAAAAGCTTCTGTGGTTCCGCAGTGGTTTGATTTGCCTCACCAAATAAACGCCACCCTGCCTGCGATTATCAACGACGACACCTCCTACATCCTTGCCAGAGCGGTGCAGTTCCTGCTGCCTGGGGAGCCCCAGGTCTACTACGTTGGACTCTTCAACGGACTAGATGACAAAGAGCTCTTTGAGAAAACCGGCAACGGGCGAGAGGTGAATCGGCACCACTACTCGGCGGAGGAGATCGATAGGGCCCTTCAATCTGACGTCACAATGGCCATCCTGGGGCTGGCCCGGCTTCGCCGGCACGAGGTGTTCAGCGGCACTTTTGGCTGGCAGAAGCTAAGTGGCAGCTCAATGAGATTGTCCTGGGTCTCAGGCTCGACCGAGCTCTCTCTAGAGTTTGAGTTTGCCGATGGAAAAACGAGCTTTAGCTTGGTCCTCAAGGAGGACTCGGGGATAAAGACCTTCAGCTCGGTTTCCGAGCTGGCTGATCTTTAGTCGCCCGACGCTGCTCTCACTTTGTGGGACAGCGAAAAGAAGCCTCTTAGACGCACCAAGTCGGTTCTTCTAATAGTGTTTGTAGGTGCCTGAGAAACCAAAGCCAGACCTCGAGAAACTATGGCGAAGACTGGGCTTTGCCCTCTTTGTTCTTGCCGTAGTTGTTGTGGCAGGGCCTCAGATTATTGATCTCTTCTTTCCTGAATTTAGGTAGCCCATGAACAAAGTGAAGGTCAACGACCCATATCTGATCTTCTTAGGCTCGGAGACAAACCCCACCTATGCCAAGACTGGCTTTGGGATTGCAGACTGGCAGCCTGAGAAGTGCGTGGGACAGTTCCACCTCCCAGGAGGCAGTGTGGACCTGGGCCTTGAGGAACTGAGCCTTGAAGCTGCAGCCGAAAAGGGCGCGAAGACGCTGGTGGTTGGCACGGCAACCATAGGTGGCGGTATTCCAGCAGACTGGATAACGGCACTCAAGCATGCACTTGAGCTCGGCTTAGACATCGCAGCCGGTGTTCACACCAGGCTTGCAGACCAGCCAGAGCTTGTCGAGACTGCAGCGCTCCTTGGTCGAACACTCACCGACGTTCGGGTGCCACCAAGGGACATACCCGTCGGCACGGGCAAGAAGCGCACTGGGAAAAGACTCTTGACAATCGGAACCGACTGCGCCCTAGGCAAGAAATACACTGCCCTTCAGCTATCCAAGGAACTACAGCAAGCTTCAGTGAAAGCGACCTTCAGGGCAACGGGCCAAACCGGAATTCTGATCGCCGGAGAGGGAATGCCGATAGATGCCGTAGTTGCCGACTTTGTGTCGGGGGCTGCGGAGGTGCTCTCTCCCGATAACGACCCAGACCACTGGGACATCATTGAGGGGCAGGGTAGCCTTCACCACCCCGGTTATGCGGCTGTGAGCGTGGGTCTGCTGCTTGGCTCCCAACCAGATGTCTTTATTGTCTGCACCGAAGCTGGCCGCACTCATGTGGCTGGCTGGCCAGACTTCCCGCTGCCCTCCATCGAAGACGTCATCGAGAGGGCAATAGCAATAGGAAGCCGCACCAACGCCCAAATCCGCTGCATCGGAATTAGCGCTAACACCTCAAAGCTTGGTGAAAAAGAAGCTAGGGATTACCTAGCCAAACTCTCAGCGGAGCATGGGTTGCAGGCAACCGATCCAATGCGCTTTGGAATGGCCGAAATCACTCAAAGCATTAAGAGCCTTTAGATGAAGCTGAGTTTTGAGCCGGTAACTCTCCCCCTGGAGCACCCTTTTTCAATCACCGGTTACACCTTTTTGAACCTAGAGGCCGTTTGGGTCACTCTGGAAGACAGTGGCGTCCAAGGTAGAGGAGAGGGCGTTGGCGTCTACTACCTAGGCGACAATCAAAAGCTGATGTTGGAGGAGCTCGCTAGCGCAAAGACAGAGGTGGAGGCTGGAGCCGATCCGTTTGAGGTGGCCAGCCGGCTCACCTCAAAAGGTGCCGCCAACGCACTTGACTGCGCAGCGTGGGACTTGAGGTGCAAACTTGAGGGCAAGAGCATCTGGGAGCTGGTGGGGCTAAACCCGAAGAGCCTTCACACCGTCGCAACAATAGGAATTGGCACCGATCAGTTCATGGCCCAAAGGGCTCTCGACTTCCACGATTGTCACAACCTCAAGATCAAGCTCGACAGCGAAAGACCGCTGGAGCGCGTGCGAGCCATCAGGGACGCGCGTCCCGACGCAGTACTTGTTATTGACGCCAATCAAGCCTGGACCAGGGAACTACTAGAAGAGCTAATTCCAGAGCTTGCGCGGCTGGGGGTAAAGATGGTCGAGCAGCCCCTAAAGCGCGGGCACGACGAAGAGCTAGATGGTTTCAAGTCAGAGATACCCATTGGTGTCGATGAGGGTTGCCTAAACCTGAGTGAATACCGGCTCGTGGGCAAAAACTATGACGTTGTGAACATCAAGCTTGATAAGTGTGGCGGGCTAACACCAGCTCTCGAGATTGCCAAAGCCGCCACATCCGATGGTAAAAGACTCATGGTCGGCAACATGACTGGGACCTCACTGTCCATGGCGCCTGCATTTGTTATTGGCCAGTACTGCGAATTTGTCGACATTGACGGCCCGCTGCTGCTTGAAAAGGACATCGAGGGTGGTCTGAACTACCTGCCAGGTGGAGAGGTTGAGCCGCCAAAGAGTGCGCTCTGGGGCTAGGCGACAGCCTTCTTAACAAGCCGCACTATTTCTTTCTCTACCTTTGGCGTGAGCTCCAGCAGAGCATAGGCAGTGGGGAAGAAATCGCCATCATCGACGTTGGCGTGCTCACTAAAACCAAAGGTGCAGAAGCGGACCTTGAACTTGCCTGCCGACTGAAAAAAGCAGATTAGCTTTCCGTCTTTGCCCGGCTTTGCGTAAGCCGGCATGCCATACCAAGTCTTTGGCTGAAGCTCGGGCACTGCACCCAACACCAGCTCGTGGACTCTCAGCGCCATTGACTTATCCGGCTCTGCCATCTCGTTGATCTTTGACATTAGGTCCCCAAGGGGATCCTGCTTGGCCTTGTTTCGGGCGGCACGGAACTCTTTTGCCCGCTCCTTCATTGCGGCCTTTTCCTCTTCAGAGAATCCTTCTTGTTCCTTTGCCATGTTCCTGCCTCTCTAGATGCAAGGCTAGTTTGTTGGCTTCTCTTGGAAGCCAAAGAGCCTCAATGGTGTTTTGTTTCTCATGAAGAACAGGGTCATTCTTATCGCCTACCTAGCCATGTTCTTTGGCCTGGTCAGCTTTTATGACCTCTACAGCGAGAATGTTTACCTAGTTGCTCTGGCAGCCGCCTTGATTTTGGTTGGTGGGCTCATTGCGTGGCTGGTTTCTATTCGTGGTGCCTCTAGGTAGGTTTCGGCAAAAAGATTCTCGCTTCTTATCTACACTTTCTAAATAGCCTCCCTATCTTTTGGTCAGGCAAAGGAGCCCGGTAGAAGATGTCAATGAAAGTCACTAACCCAGCAACAGGCGTGGTCGAGGCGGAGTACCCGCTAGACACCCCCGAACAGGTTGAGGAAAAACTAGCGCTTGCCCAAAAGGCACACCTAACCCTGCGCCAGATGAGCTTTGCAGAGCGCGGAAAGCTAATGCATGCCGCTGCGGACCTCATGGAGTCTGAGGTCGAAAGCACGGCCACTATGGTGACCAGGGAGATGGGTAAGCCAATTGCTCAGAGTCGTGCCGAGGTTCTGAAGTGCGCAAAGAATATGCGCTACTACGCCGACAACGCTGAGGCGATGCTTTCGGACTGGAGCCTGGACGATCCTGCAAAGGTTGGCGCCAGTGAGGCGGGGAGCATGTGGCAACCGCTCGGAGTAGTGCTAGCTGTTATGCCGTGGAACTACCCGCTATGGCAGGTAATGAGATTTGCTGCACCGGCTCTTATGGCAGGGAATACGGGCGTGCTGAAACACGCCTCCAACGTGCCCGAGTCTGCCCTCTATCTTCACTCGCTCTTTACAAGAGCAGGCTTCCCGGAAGGTGCCTTTGGAACTCTTATGATTCCAGCCGCTTCGGTGGCGGGTGTTATCGATGACTGGCGCATCCGCGCGACCACCCTCACCGGCTCGGAGCCGGCGGGAAGAGCCGTAGCGGAGCGCAGTGGCAAGATGCTCAAGCCCTCGGTTCAGGAGCTTGGAGGCAGTGACCCGTTCATCGTCACCCCCAGCGCCGACATGGGCAGAGCAGTTGATGTGGCGGTAACAGCTCGCATCAATAACAACGGACAGTCGTGTATTGCAGGTAAGCGGTTCTTGGTTTTCGAAGAGGTCTACGACCAGTTCCTTGAGAAGTTTGTGGCCAAGATGCAGTCCCTAGTTATGGGCGACCCGATGGACGATGCAACCCAACTCGGCCCGCTGGCAACGGCCAGCGGCCTAAGGGATGTCAAAGAGTTGGTAGACGACGCAAAAGCAAAAGGTGCGCGGGTGCTGTGTGGTGGCGAGGCCCCTGAGGGATCTGGCTACTTCTACCCCGCCACAGTGATTGACCAAATCACCCCAGACATGCGTCTGACGATGGAGGAGACCTTTGGTCCGGTGGCGAGTGTTTACAGGGTTTCCTCTCGTGAGGAGGCGGTAAAGATTGCTAACCAGACCACCTTCGGCCTAAGCAGTGCAGTTTGGACCACCGATGTCGAAGAGGAGGCCTACTTTGTTCGTGAACTGGAGGCCGGTGCGGTGTTTGTAAATGGCATGACCATCAGCTATCCCGAGCTGCCCTTCGGCGGAATCAAAGACTCGGGGTTTGGACGTGAACTGTCAGATGCGGGGATAAAAGAGTTTTGCAACCTAAAGACCGTCTGGAAGGCCTAGCTAGATAAAAACCTAGGAGATGTCTCGCTGAGGGTTGTCGGTGTCTAAGTTCACAGGTTTTTGGACCTCGGGTGGCTTTTGGTCACCACGAATGAAGAAGGTGAGCAGGGTCGCGGCCGTTGCTCCCAACAAAAGCAGTGCTAGCAGTATCTCTAGAAGCATTTGTTTCTCCTTTTCCTCTGACAACTAGAACAGCCCGCATTAGAGAAAAAGTCCTTGCTACTTTCTCCTGCTTCTCACCATCAGCACCGCACTCACCATTGCGAAGCTCATTGCAGTGAAGAAAAAGATCCAGGCAAGCCCCAACGCCCAAAACTCTTCGACCAACAATCCTGTCTCGTCCACTGAACTTCCGGCCAGCAGGTAGTAGGCGCCCAGGCCAACGGCTGCCAGCAGGCTGAGCGTGCCAAGGAGGTTGATACTTCTGAGCAGCTTTGAGTTCATGGAGGAAAGACTACTTGGCTAGAGAATTGTGGTATCTGCTCTCAACTTCGGCTCCCAGACAGCTAGCTATACTCCACTAATGCCGGTTTCTTTTTCTATCAGCGCCTCTGACTATCACACCGAAGGTGAGCCTTTTCGCATTGTCTCCAGTGGTCTACCAGATCTCAAGGGAGAGACGGTTCTAGATAAGCGCTCTTTTGCTCAGACAAGTTTGGAGCTGGAGCAAATTCGACAGCTGCTCGTGAATGAGCCACGTGGTCATGCTGATATGTATGGAGGCTTCATAACCGAGCCCAACGACTCCGGCGCTGATTTTGGGGTTCTGTTTTGGCATGGTGATGGCTACTCGACCGCTTGCGGTCACGGGACCATTGCTCTGGGCGCATGGGCGGTTGAATCCGGCCTGGTCGCTTCTTCAGACGACTCGACAACGCCTGTGACAATTGATGTTCCCTCAGGTCGAGTGCGGGCAGTTGTCACTAAGTCTGGAGGGCAAATTACCCGAATCACCTTCCAAAACGTGCTGTCCCATAATGTCGCAACAGCTGTAAACCTGACGCTGGATGATGGGCGAGAGGTAAAAGTTGACATTGCCTACGGAGGAGCAAACTACGCAATTCTCGAAGCTAGTCAATTGGGCCTGTCTGTAGAGCCTGAACATCTCGACGAGCTGATACGGCTAGGCAGGGAGATTAAGTGGGCGCTGAACAATTCGGCTGAGGCGCAATCTCAAGGCGACTCTCGACTCAACGGCATCTACGGGACCATATTCTTTGATCGCCTTCAGGCAACCGAATCGACTATCCACGATAGAAACGTAACTATTTACGCCGATGGACGAGTGGACCGCTCGCCTTGCGGCTCCGGAACCGCAGCCAGAATTGCCCAGCTTCACCATCTGGGCCAGATGGGCCCAGACACGCTTTTAATGCACGACTCGATTGTCGGCACCAGGTTTGAAGGCAAAATCGCCACTTCCCCCGCCCCAAGCGCCGAACATGGCGTGGTTCCCGAGATTTCTGGTAACTCTTGGCTGATGGCGGAATCCAGCTTCATTCTTTCCGAATCCGACCCACTTCCTTCGGGCTTCTCGCTGCGATGAACGGTGTTCGTTGGGTTGACTCCAAAACTCTCCTCGAGGACTTTGGTTTCGTTCGGGCAATAGCTGCAATTTCCGAGGCCCTGGAATCCGGTTATGACCCCGAAACAGACCATTCGCGAAGCGTAATTAGTTTCGCTGAGGGTCAAGGGCTGGTAATGCCCAGCGAATACATGGACCGGGTCGGCCTCAAGTTCGTAACTGTCGCTCCAAAAAACCCAGCAATTGGTCTTGATCGAATCCAGGGAATCTACACACTCTTTGACGCGCAAACCCTGTCTCCAATCCTGCAATGTGATGGTGCCACCCTTACGCTGCTGAGAACTGCCTCGGTCACGGCAGCGATAGTTAAATGGCTGCTCTCGAGCCAAAACCCAAGTGTTGCCGTCTTCGGCTCGGGACCCCAGGCCTCCGCTCACATAAAAGCTCTTGCGGCCTCAACCGGTGTTGGAAGAATCTCACTATTCGCGCGCAATCCTGAGTCATCGCAGCAACTGGTCGCTGCTCTCACGGCACAAGGGTTCGACATTTCAATGGGGTCCGAAGAGGACTTGTTGGGTGCCGACCTGGTCCTTACCCTCACAACCAGTAGAGAGCCACTGTTTGATGAGAGTCAGGTTTCTCCGACTGCCGTAATTGCGGCAATCGGCTCACACGAGCCAACTGCTCGCGAACTGCCTGGGAAGCTAATGGGCTCAGCTGTTGTCTACATTGAGAGTTTGAAATCGGCCCTGTCTGAGGCCGGAGATGTGATCATGGCGATTGAGGAGGGTCACGTTGAGCAGGCTGACCTGGTCAAGATTCGCCAACTCTTCAGTTCGTTAGGTAACCACGAGTCCTCAGGAAGAAAAGTGTTCAAATCCACAGGAATGTCATGGCAGGACCTTGTAGTGGTTAGGGCTCTTGAAAAATCACTTGCGCTCTAGTTCAGAGAGCCACCTGCCAGAATCGAACTGGAGAAGCACCCTGGAGTCAAGATCTCAAGCGCCCAAGACAATAATTGGCCTGACCACATAATCAGTAATCGTTTGTGCTCATGGAAAAAGCTCTGCTGCGTCCTGCCGGCGACTGGCCCAACTTGGTTGAGAAACAGGTAGTCCAATCCAGAAAATCGCAGTTGCTTTAGCTCTTGACTCAGCCAATTTGGGCATGATGAAAACCCTTCTCATAAAAAGTAAACAACATGTGAATCGTGCTTGTCACGGTTGCGAAATAGTCTCTCCGAGAGTTAAGTGGAGCGGGAAGTAAATAATCTCAAGGAGTAAATGATGGATCTAAAGAATCAGTACCTCTCAAACGTTGGCAACCAAACCAATTCACAATTTTTGACCTTCGTAATTCTTTCAACAGTTTGGGGATTTGGCATCCCCCTGGCATTTGGCGTGTTGGGAAGTAGTCAAGATGCAGGCCTAGGGCTGACAGTCGTAACCAGCGCGACTGCGTTCGGGCTCTTAACAACTGGCTTTACTGCGGTAAACCGTTACAGACTCCTAAACATGAACCTAAGTCCCGAGGCGATGGAAACGGCTGTTGGCCAATCTGAAAGCAAGCAACCATTTACATTTTTCCTCGCCACCATAACCGTTCTAACTGCGGCCATACTCGTGGGGCATCTTCTAATTCTCAATTAGTAATGAATGAGTTCACAAAAAACTTACTGAAAGGCGAAAAATCTAATGAACAACATAGAAATCAAGAGCTTTGAGGAATCTGAGATCAAAAGCTCCATGCCCGATGGACTTGGCGAGGCATCTGTTGTCGAATTTGGAGAGAGCAAAGTGACGTCGATGCATGTGAAGCCTGGCTGGAGGTGGTCTGAGCACATCAAACCACTTATGGGAACCGATTCCTGTCAGGTTAGACACCTCGGAGTGATCACTCACGGAAAAGTCACTGTTCTTCACGATGATGGCACGCAAGCCACCTACGAAGCTGGAGATGCGTACTCGATAATGCCAGGGCACGATGCTTGGGTTGAAGGAAATGAAGATGTCCGAGGTTTCGAATTCGGCGGAACCTGGGCAGATCAAATCTAGTTGGGCCTATCCCAACGGATTAAGTGAAATAAGAGAAGGTTAATTAGGTAGCCGTAGTGACTAGTGGCTACACAAGAACAAAGGAGAAAAACATGATCACTCTCATCGCAAGACACCAAGTTGAGGACTGGGACAAGTGGTTTGCTATTTACGAGGAGCAACGAGGACAGCTTGGGAGCCTGGGAGTTACCGGCGAGGCAGCACTACGCTCTACCGCAGACAGCAACGATGTCGTGGTTCGTCACGAATTTGACTCAATGGGGGCAGCCGAGGCATTTATGAAACAAATGGACGACCCGCAAATGATTGAAAGTTTGAAGGCTGCCGGTGTCAAGGAAGAAACTTTGACGTTCGAGCTATTTCACTGCCACTAGACGTTTCCTGCAATCGAAATTTCAGCTAGGCCGGAGCACAGCATAGGGACTCCTAATCAGGTGGCGGAACTTTGCTTGATTTCTAAAATTTCCGGGCCTCGCGGCGTTGGAACCAAGATGAATCTAATTATGGGTTTTGGATGAAAACCAGGGATGCGAACCCCACGGATTTTCCGTCACTGTCTTACCGGTCTCAGCAAAACGCTTAAGACCTTTTAGGACAGAGAAGAGGTAACTTTCCAATCTTGGTTCGATCCAGAGCTTGTGAGCTACCCAGTTAGCTACGTAGGGATACCGCGCATAAGAGTAAGGGCTCATCTCGTCCGCGGTAAGGTTCTGGGCTCTATGAGAGCCACCTGCCAGAATCGAACTGGCGACCTGCTCTTTACGAGGGAGCGCATGATCCCTTTAGCCTCGGGGGAGGCTGATGACCAGAATATCCCAACGTCTCAGAATGTGTCTATTTGTCTCACACTTTTCGGTGTGTGGCTTAACTCTGGCTTAGTTTCCTCGCTTCTTGATGTCTCGAATCAGCCACCAACATGGCAGGGGTTGAACAGATTCTCTAGGCTCTCAGAATTTCAATGGCAGCCATCGCGCCATTGTGGCCACCGATGCCGCTTACCGCTCCGCCTCGCCTCGCGCTCGCCCCGCAAAGCAAAACCCTTGGGTCGTCGGTAGCAACTCCCCACCTTTGAGCTGGGGTTTCTAGCGGTTCATCATCCTCGGCAAAGGGCCAACTCAATGGCTCGTGGAAGATGTTGCCACCAGGAAGCCTGAGGGCATCCTCTAGGTCTCTCGTGGTCTTGGTCTCAATACAGGTATTCCCGTTTTCATCAAGCATCAGTAAGTCCTCGATTCGCTCTGCCAGCACTGAGTTGAGGGACTTTAGAACAGCCGCCTCAAGACGAAGCCGCATCGCATCGTGCTCCGCCTCTGAAAGCTCGGAAACAAGTGAGTGTGGGGCATGCAGGGCAAATGCGGTGAGGGTTTGCGCTCCCGAGTCTCTTAGCGCAGAACCAAGAATGCTTGGGTCGGTTAGCGAATGGCAGTATATCTCGCAAGGCGTGGGATCTGGAATTTCTCCACCCATCGCCACCTCATACGCTGACTGCAACTGTTTGAAGCTCTCGTTTATGTGGAAGGTGCCACCAAATGCAGCCTCAGGGCTGACATTTTGATCTCTGAGCTTTGGCAGTCTCTTGAGCAGGAGGTTCACCTTCACCTGCGAACCATATGGGTATGGACGGTCTGCAGCTGGTCTTGTGTTCCTTGCTTCTTGATTTTTACCGGTCAAAGCGCTGAGCTCTTGCCTCGAGGCGTTTGCGAGAACGAGCGACGCAGTCAGCGTGTGTTCTTGACCATTGGTTCTGTACCGGATGGTCGCACCTTCAGGGGAAGTCGATAGCCCGACCACCTCCGCATTTGAAATCAATGTTGCTCCGTACCGAAGTGCAGCTTTTTCGAGTTGGCCGGAGACCGCACCCATGCCTCCAATTGGCACATTCCAATCTCCGGTTCCCCCGCCAATCACGTGATACAAGAAACAACGATTGGCATTCAGCGTTTCATCGGCGTTGGAAGAGAAGGTGCCAATCAGGGCGTCTGTGTAAACCACACCGCGAACCCAGTCATTGACAAAGTCTTTCTTGATCGCGTCTCCAACTGGACTCTCGATAAACCTCTCCCAGATTGCAGGGTTAGAACTGGCCGCTTTCAATTCACTTCGTTTTCTCAGCGGAGACAGAACAGTTGGCCAGAGCTCTTTGGCTAATTGCTGAGTCTGGGAGTAAAACACACGCCACGCTGGGAAGTCCTCCTCGGCACCTAAAAACTCGAAAGACTCCCTGGTCGCCTCTGCATTCTGGTTGTCAACCAACAGGCCCTCACTAGTGCCCGGAATTGGGGTGTAGGAGGAGTAGCGCCTTGGAGCCAATGAGATGTTCAGTTCAAGATCATCGATGATCTGCTTCGGCAGCAGACTAACCAAATAGGAATAGCGAGAGAGCCGCGCGTCGATACCCTGAAATGCTTGAGTAGAAACCGCAGCTCCCCCAAAGCTGGGAAGCCTTTCCAAGACCGTCACATCGACCCCGGCCTTGGCAAGATAAGCCGCGGCGGTTAGGCCGTTATGGCCGCCTCCGATGATTACAACTGAGGAACTATGGATTTTGGTCTCCTAAGTCGGGGAAATTCTTGCGCCGCGGGCGGCCTGGATGTTGCCACAGAGCCACCCAGGAGAATCGAACTCCTGACCTGCTCTTTACGAGGGAGATAATGATCCCTTTAGCCTCGGGCGAGGCCTAAGAGCAGAATATCTCAGCGTCTCAGATTGTGTCTAGGTGTGTCTCCTAGTTCGTCTTCTGGCTTAACTCTTGGCTTAGTCTTTGCCTTACCGTCTAAAACGCCATGGGAAATGAAAAGGACGATCATTTGAGATTGCGGGCGTTCTTGACTTGAGATAATGTAGCTTAACATTATGTTGGAACAACTAAGATGCCAGAATCGAGTCGATCATGCTTCTTGGGGGCGCGGGGAACGAGTCAGGAGTTCCACCTGAAACGCCTTCGGCGTCTGAAGGCGGCGATAATAGCCGGTCGCGCAGCAACCACCCGGTCGAAGCAGTAATTGCGAGCGCAACCGCCGTCCTGGCTATTCTGGGGCTTTTATTTACCACTTCGATCTCACTCAGTTCTGACTACCGGAGCTCGATTCAACAATTTTTCAATTCGGACACTGTTGGTTCAGTCCAAGCCACCTCGGCTGTTGATGCTCCATCGGTACAAGAGAATCTTGAAACAACTGAAGATGCTCCTGTGCTGCAAGATTTCACCGGTGAAATGTCAGGCGGTGAGAATTTGGCAGAGGGTATCGAGCTAGAGCGATCAAGGATGCTCGCTGCAGTGGAAGAAATCTTTGTTATCAAACAGGCTCTATTTGAAGGAGCTGCCGGTGAATTCTCTGAAGACTTGCAAGCTGAGCTCGATGAGATGACCATTGAGCTCTTGGTCCGGAATGGGTTTTCTCGAGGCTGTGCCTCCGACGTGGCAACCCCTATAGATTATCCTGCGGCACAGCCTGGAGAAGTCAACTTTTTTCTCAGAGCCGATTCACAGGGTAGTCCTCAGTCTCTCGCTTCACTCTCTTTACTTAAGCCAACCTACGATGCTGCAGAAGTGAAGCTGGACGGCAGAGGAATCGCGCGGGTGAAATTACCCGCGGGACTTTACGCATTCGACATTCAAGGAAAATTTATAAGCCTTCTGGTCCGCACCGACGGCTCGTCTTGGATGCCTGGGAAAAATACTGATCCTCGCGGCTACTTAGTCCTCGGGATTGACGAGGCCGAAACCCGATGCGAACAGGAATGACGACATGAAGTCGCTATGGAAAAAATTCAGCCGAGGCAATAACCCTAGGAAAGTTTTAGCTGGCTCCCTGGTGCTGCTCCTTCTCGAGGGATTGGCGGTGGCCTCGCTCGTCTATGATTCGGAGCAACCTGGACTGCTGTTTGCCGTTGAAACTGAGGTGGCCGAAGTCCCAACCCTCGGTGCAGAATCTGAACAGCTACCAGAGTATCCGGGTGAAGTTTTTGGTCGGCACCAGCCGTTGCCTGAACCCTGCGAAGGCAACACCCTGGCCAACCACAACTTTGATTTCAACGCCGCTTCGCTTCCGGTTGACAACACAGATGGACCGGCAAGGCTGGTCATGCAGCCAATCAGCAACGAAGACATGTCGCGCCCTAAGGACTTCTCCGTTGGAGAGTACGAGGTGGCAGTAGCAAGCGGGAAGGCTCTAATTTCGCTTCAGAAGCCCTACGACATCCTGGCAGTGCAGTCGACCGGCAAAAAAGGGCTCGAGTGCTCCAACCAATATCGATTTGACCTTGAGTTTAGGTTTGATAGAGCGGATGGGGCAGAAGAGAACCGCTTCGAAGATTATTGCAGAATTCTGGCGACCACCAATGGGGGGTGGCGTGACTCAATAGGTTTTTCTCTAATCATTTGCGAAAGTCAAGGTCTAACCCTGTGGACCTCAGACGGTACCTACCTGATCGAGGGTTACCAAAGAAATCTCACCAGTCTGTCATCGGGCTGGAACGCGCTTTCGGTTGACTTCCGTTTCGCCCTTGATAGCCCCACCGTTATGTTTTCTCTGAACGGGAAGAAGACATCGATCAGGTTGGTCGAATGGGACCGAGCAAATCCAGACATCATTCGACACAACTTTGCCGACCCAGACTTCACGCTATACCTGGGGGGCCACCCAGAGGATTTATACCAAAACGTGGGAGGGGACGATGATTCCCAGCTGAGCATAGACATAGCGCGTCTTGACATTCGCACCGGTAGCGTGGTGCAAGATTCCACCCGGTTATCGATGATTCTGAAGCAATTTATTGAAGGCTCTGCCAGTACTACCAATCAAGAGGCTCTAGTTCGCGAGTTCGAAGCAAAATTTGAATACCAATGGGAAGGTATCGGTCCAGCGGTCCTTCGGTTCTTGGACTTCACCTCCACGCGGTCCGCGATCTATCAAATTATGGGAGAAAATCCAGCAATTGAAGCCCTACCTCCGATTGACAGGCTGCAGTTTTTACTCAAGCAATGGATTGTCGACGATCTTTCAGCTGCAACCACCGGGCCGATACGTTTTGCCGAGGCCGAGCTCTTTCCCGGGTTTGTAAGCGATTCTGTTCCGCGCCAAGCAGCAGAAATCGAAATTGACGGGACATACGCTACCGATACGCAATACCGCCTAGCCGGACAACACCAAGTGCTTAGGCCAACCGGTAGGTACTTGGCGCCTGGTGAAATTGCGACCGTAACCGTTCCAGAGAGTGCTTTAGATAAAGAGTGGTATGTCCAGGTTGGGATCCAAGACGCGGACCTAGAGATAATTCGAGAGAGCCAGGACTGGAATCGTTTTCCTCGAATAACCAGAAAATTCGCTGTTGACCGCCCTCAGTTCGAGATTGATAACCCATTCGGTGGACCAATCTATTTGCGCATCCCCGATGGATCGGCGGTCGGGGAAACTACGATCATGATTGACGGTGCTGTTGAAATGCCCACCTACTCAACAGCCACAACTGAAAATAAAGACAACCACCTTGCGAAATTCAATACTGCCCTTGAGACCAAGGCTGTCCCTTGGTTTGAAATTCTGGGGGAGAAATTTAACTTGACCTACCCGGTGGGAATGGCTCATCTCTTCACTGATCCCGAGCCGATTATGGGCGCGATGGATTCATCAATTGAAGTCATTAATGTTATGGCGGGCAGGCCCGCTGAGAGGTTCCGAAAGGAGTGGCTCACCTTGGACTCCACCATCGCGTCTGTGAACCCATTCCCGGTGAGCTACCCCTGGTTCGGAGCTCTAAATGAGGTCGTCGGTGACGTGCGAACAGTAAAGGACTTCATAGAGGACGACGGAGCCTGGTCACCCATTGATCTGGCGAGCAAGAGTGTCTCGAACCTCAAGGGTGGAGCGTTCGTGGTCTGGCACGAAATTGGTCACGCTCATAATTTGCCCACCGCTGGTTTTGAAGCGGGAGTTTGTAACGAAGGTGAGTCCAACGTCCACCTTTTGGCAACTGTGATCTATAACCAAATCCTTAACGCTGATATGGACACAGCTCTGCGCCTGTCGGGCTTTCAAGATTACGGATTTATAGAATCAGCTCTAGACACCATGTTCTCCCCCAGCTGGCAATCGAACCAGCGAATGTGCCTCGATGCCTGGGATAACGAAATGCAGTATCAGACTAGAAGTTGGGCTCGAATTGCGGAAATAGCTGATCTATATGGCTGGGAAGTCGTGGGAGAAATCCATCGGGTCTTCTACCAAATTGGAACCGCAAGCATGAAAGACCAAGACACGATTCTGTGGGGTTCGCGTAGGGCCAATGTGAACCTCGCTCCAATATTTGATTTTTGGGGAGTTCCCCCAACTACTGCAACCCGAGTTCGTCTTGCAGGCCTTCCTCCGGCCACCGAATTCATTGAGCGCCTTGAAATTTATCGGGAGGCTATCCCTGAAACCAGGGCCGAGTATGAATCTGTGATCAGGAAGTTGAGAGCCACCACAGGAAAAGTAGATCGCTGGGATCACTATCTAGAAAATTACGATCCTGAGTTGTCCGAGACGATGAAAGAAAGAATCGATGTAATCATTGCTTCGATAAAATAGTGGCTGCCAGAGACTTCAAATTCGCTAAACGAGGCTGCCGTTACTACTGACCTCATAAGTGCCTTTCAATCTTGTTATCCCCAACAAGAAAAGGTCTACTTAATCTTCCCAACGAGCCACCTGCCAGAATCGAACTGGCGACCTGCTCTTTACGAGGGAGCTGCTCTACCGACTGAGCTAAGGTGGCGGACCGAAAGAAGTTTAGCCGAAAGCCATTTTGGTGCCAGCTCCAACTGCCCAGCTAGATAAGGCCAACGCGCCTAAGCCTTGCAAGCGCTGCGTCCTCGATAGGGGAATCAGGACCAATTGCCTTACGTCCGAGCCTCAATAGGGTCGTCGTGATCGGACGGAGCAGCCATAGCGGATAGCTGCGAATGCCAATCATGTCCCGGAAGTCTTTGGGCAGGGTTGCCAGTGCGGAGTGAAAGAGGAGCCGGTATGCGGGCTTTGTAGCCGGTGGCAGGGGAGCATTTCTAATCCAGCTAATTACGGCACTTGCCTGTTCGTCCACCCGGAGTTGAGGCCTGTATTGGTCGAGCGCCTGAACTAACTCCTGCTCACTCATCGGAACCTTGTCTAGACCAAGCGGACCAACCGACTTCGACCACTGGGCAACATAGGCATCCGCGCCGCCAAGGATTGGATTCTTCGAATAGTTTTGGTGGGTCCTTAGAAAAGAGTCCATGAAGGCGATATGGACCCAAAGCAATAAGTCCTTATCCGCTGCCTTGTAGCCGGTCTTTTCACCTGAGTTCTTCTCATACTCACCCGAAACTCGGTCGTGCATGCGGTTAACCCTGCCGGCCTCGTCCTTGATTGCTGTCATGGAACCAAAGGTGGTGACGGTCAGCCAGCGAATGGTCCCGGAGAGCCTGCCAAGTGGGTCCTCTTCATACCTCGAGTGTTGTGCTACTCCACCCAACGCTCCAGGGTGAAGGGCCTGCAATAGAAGGGCCCTGACTCCGCCAACCAAAGTCGCAAAGTCTCTGTGAACTATCCAGGGAGCATCCCCGGGGAGAAAGAAGCCACCTTCTTCCCCCTCTGCAACCGCAGCCAACCAGGGGGGTTTCCCATCGGAGGATCCGGAAAGCAGGTGCACAAACCTTCGCGCAAGGCGCTGCTGGAGTGCGTTGGAAGCCAATGTTGCCTAACCTAGTAATCGAGGACCAAGAAGGAGCAACCATGACCGAGGCCGAACTAATCCGAGAGTTTCAAACAAACCGGCTACATGTCGTGTTGGCTCAGCTTGCTCCCACTGGGCTCTTGGCATTTGCCGCGATCGCAACCCCGGCAATTGCGGAGAACGGCGGTTGGACTGTCCATGCCTTTGCGCTGATTCTCCTGGCCTCCGGAATCTTGGGAGCCTTGGCCGAATATTCAGCTGCAAGTCAGGCCCAGGCAGTAATCGATGACCTAAAAGCGCTGCCCGGTGAGTCGGCACTGAGAAAAAGAGTAATTAGCTTCAGGCCCTGGTTTGAGGTCGTGAAGTATGTGACCCCGGCGATATTCATCGCAATCTTTGCTGCAATTCTCGCTGCCCTCTACCTCTAATTTTCTAGAAGCAGGTGAGATCGCCCTCCCCTAGATCTTGGCCCTCTAGGTAGGCATCGACAAGGGAGTCAATACAAGAATTGTCTCCGTAGGCAGTGTGGCCCTCACCTTTTAGGGTCAACAGCTTCGCACCGTCCAAGATCTCGGCCAAAGAAACCGCCTGCTGATAAGGGGTTGCGGGGTCTCCGGTCGTGCCAATGACTATTGGGCTGTTTGCCAGTGGAACCGTGAAGTCTAGGGATTGCATTCCAATGCCCTCTGGCCAGCCCGTGCAGGAAATGTCCGGACCTGCAAAGTAGCGGCCGAAGACAACGCTCGCTTCTCTAATCTCCTGGTCAAGGTCGGGACCTGCCCTAGTTACCGAATTATCCGCACAATTAATTGCAAAGTTCGCCTCATTGATGTTTGAGATGTAGCCGCCATCGGGATCTCGATCGTTATAGAAATCGGCGAGATAGACAAAGAAGGTCCCGTCACCATTGAAGGCCTCATCAAAAGCCTGGGAGAGGTAAATCCAGGAATCTTGAGAGTAGAGCGTGACAATCATTCCGGCCAGTGCAGCGGAGATTCCGAGCTCTCTGTCGATAGTGGTTTCCAGTGGTCTAACCTCACGAGCCTGCAAGAAGCCTGCGATTCTGGCCATGGCCGAATCAATGTCGCCCTCGAATGGGCAGTAGGCGGGGGTATCGAGGCAGGCTGTTAGGTAGGCACGAAGAGCTCCATCGAAGCCGCGAATCTGTCCCAGCAGCTTGGTCGATGAGTCCATGGTCGGGTCCACCGCGCCATCGAGGACGAACTTGCCGACCCTGTCTGGGAACAGTGCTGCGTAGTTTGCACCGAGCTCCGTGCCGTAGCTAAAGCCGAGGTAGTTCAGCTCCTCCATGCCCAACAGCTCACGAATCAAGTCCATGTCCCTTGCGGTCTGCTGGGTATTGAAATAGGCGGTCGATGGCCCCCTAGTCTGGCAGCTCTCGGCAAACTCGAGCATGAGGGCCTCTGAGACAACCAGGTCTTGCTCAGAGCCGTATTCATAGCCGCTGTTGGAGTAGAGCAGCTCATCCTTGAGGTCTTGGTCTGAGCAGGTCACAGGTGTTGACGCTCCGACACCACGAGGGTCAAAGGCGATTACTTGAAAGTTTTCCCGAAACCAGTCGGAGCCAATGTATTCGTAGCCATCGCGCATCCAGTTGATTGCTGAAGAGCCCGGACCTCCTGGGTTTATGAGAATTGGCTCCCTGTCGGCTGTGCCGGCAAAGCGCATGAGGCTAATTGTGATGCTCTCACCGGTTTCACTGGTCCAGTCCAGCGGAGCTGCGATGAAGGCACACTCAAAGACCTCATTGCAGCTCTCCCAGCTCAGACTCTGCTCTTGCGGCTGTTGGCCTGGCTCCAAGACGGCGACGGGCTCTGCCGGGGTGCAGGAGGTCAGCAACAAAAGTGGCAATAGCAAAAGCGCTCTAAGCCGCAACCTGCCTCCTCATGATCAAGGTGGTGCAGAGCGCCTCAAGAACTAGGAGATCTCGGACATTTGACTCAAGCCTCACCCTCGCCTGCTTGATGGCATCTAGAATCTCGACGCTCTGCTGGGCACTGGTCAAAAGCGCCCTCTGATTCAAAACCTCAAGTAGATCCTGGTTTATTAGGTCGGAGTAGGTTCCAAGCTGGATGCTCAGCACGTCCCTGATAAAGGACTCCGCGTCTGTGAAGACCCGGTCGATACCGTCTCGAAGTGCACGAGTGTTCCTGCGCTTTTGGTTGTCCTCGAGCTCCTTAATGTGACTGCGGATACCCGGGGGCACCTTGTCCTGGGGGCCAAGGCCGTATGCGGCTAGCAGCTTCTCTTTTTCTTGCTTGTCGCGCTCTAGAGAGACTGCCTCAGCATCTCGCTTGGCAACGCTCAAGAGGTGCTCTGCCGCCGCCATAGCGCCGCTGAGGTTGGTGATTGAGGCAAGCTCCCGCATGGTCTCTTGCCTTCTAGCCCTGGCATCCTGACTGACGGCAAGCCTTCTGGCCATGCCAACATGCTGCTGGGCCTGGCGAGCTGACTGAATTGCCAGCTCTTCGGTCACGCCATCTCTTTGAACTAGCAGCTGAGCGACTTCCTGGTTGCTTGGAAGCCTGAGGCTGACATTTCTTGTCCGTGAGCGAATGGTTGGTAGCAGGTCGGCAGCAGATGGTGCACACAGCATCCAGATGGTCTTGTCTTGGGGTTCCTCTAGAGCCTTGAGGAGGACATTTGAGGTTCGCTCGCTCATGCGGTCAGCATCCTCAATAACGACTACTCGATAGTCACCAACCGAAGATGCCATTGCGGCAAATTGGACCAGCTCGCGCACCTCATCGATGGAAATGATGACCTTGTCAGTTGCCAGCACCCGGACATCGGGGTGAGCTCCGGCTAAAACTAGCGAGCACTGCTGACAGCTACCGCAGCCGCTGTTTTCACACTGCAGGCTTGCCGCAAAGGCCTTAGCGATTGTCGATCTACCGCTCCCGGCAGGTCCAGTGAAAAGCCAGCTGTGCTGAAAGCCGTCGTCTTTGCCTGTGACAACTCGACTCAGCTGCTCAATGGCCTCCGGTTGGCCCAGCAGCTCATCCCAGACCCCAGCCATCTAGCTAAGCTTCGCTACCCGCTGAAGCACCTGAGAGTGAATCTCCTCGGGCGAGAGGTTTGCATCGACAACCAAGAACCTTGGCTCATTTGCCATTCTCAGGTATTCGTCTCTTGCGCGCTCAAAGAATTCGACCTGCTCGCGCTCGAGCCTGTCAGGCTCAGTTCCCTTGTTGCCTCTGCGGTTCATTGCCTCTTGAGCCGGCAGGTCCAAAAGTACTGTCAGGTCCGGTAGCAGGCGGTCAATCGCCCAAAGTGAGATGTCTTTGACTTCCTGCACGTCCAACTCCCTAGCTGCGCCCTGGTAGGCGACTGAGGAATCAAAGTAGCGGTCGGATAGGACAACTTTGCCACTGGCGAGCGCCGGCTTGATCTTGGTCTCAACGTGGTGGGCGCGATCCGCAGCATATAGAAGTGCCTCTGACCTAGGGGCAACATCGCCTTTGCGATGAAGCAGCAGGTGTCTGATCTCTTGGCCCAGCTCAGTACCACCTGGCTCTAGGGTCCTTACGACTTCTCTGCCGCTTGAAATGAGGTGCTTCTCAAGCATGTCGAGCTGAGTTGACTTGCCAACCCCGTCTATGCCCTCGAAGGTGATGAACATCTCAGCGCTTTTTCCTCTTTGTGGTCTTCGGAGCCTCTCCCGGCTCTACCCCTAGCTTCTCACGACGGATTGCCAAAAGCTCAAAGGCGCGGTCTGCAGCTAGCTCGTCTAGTGGCTCGTCCTTAGGAATTGTGGCGTTGACGACTCCGTCGGTCACGTAGTCACCAAACTGCCCGGTCTTTGCAAACACGTTCAGCTTCGATGCCGGATCCTCACCAAACTCCTTGAGCGGTGTTGCCGCTGTTCTGCGGCCGCCATATTTTGGCTGCTTATAGATCTCGACGGCCTCATCGAGGGTCAGGGAGAAGATCTGCTCCTCACTTGCCAGTGATCTCGAGTCGGTTCCCTTTTTGAGATAGGGCCCATACTTGCCGTTTTGTGCCGTGATGACATTGCCGCTCTCAGGATCAAGACCTATCTCTCTCGGCAGCGAGAGCAGCTGAATCGCTTCTTCGTAGGTGACCTCAGCTGGAGACATTGACTTGAACAGCGAAGCGGTCTTCGGCTTGGGGTTGCCCTCGTCCACCAGGGTCACATATGGGCCGTAGCGGCCATCCTTAACAATGATGTCCAGGCCGCTTTCCGGATCCTGACCCAAGACTCTGTTCTCGACCGGCGGGGCGCTCGCAAGTTCAACTGCCTTCTCGTGGGTGAGCTGATCAGGGGTTAGCCCCTCGGGGATGTTTACTATCCGGCGCTCATCGTCCTCCATGAGCTCAAGGTATGGGCCGTACTTACCGGTCCTAAGAGTGATGCCGCCACCAATGTCAAAGCTGTTGATGGATCTTGGATCGCTATCGCCTAGCCCCTCAACTGTCGCCTTGAGGCCATCCTCACCAAAGTAAAAACTCTTGAGCCAGCTGGAGCGGTCTAGCTCACCAAGAGCAATCTTGTCGAGGTCGCCCTCCATCTTTGCCGTGAACTCGTAGTCCACCAGATGATCAAAGTTTTGCTCCAGGAACCTTGTGACGGTGAAAGCGATCCACTCCGGCACCAAAGCAGAGCCCTGCTTGATGACATAACCCTTGGAGATGATGGTGGAGATAATCGCCGCGTAGGTAGAGGGTCTTCCGATGCCTCTTTCCTCGAGCGCCTTTACCAGTGATGCTTCTGTGT
>JADHKY010000073.1 GCA_016780945.1 Aquiluna sp.
CCACTCCCGAGGAGATGGCCGAGGGAACGATAACGATTACCAACATTGGCGTCTTCGGAGTAGACACCGGCACGCCAATCCTGAATCCCGGCGAGGTGTCGATTGTTGCGCTCGGGTCAATTCGAAAAAAGCCCTGGGTAGTTGATGACGAGATTGTGGTCAGGCAAATTACGACTATCGGTGCGACCTTCGACCACCGCGTGGTCGATGGTGATGTTGCATCTAGGTTTGTGCAGGACGTCGCAAGCGTTATTGAGGAGCCAGCGCTACTGCTTGGCTAATTGCAATTGGCAATCATTATCAATAAGGCCTATGATTTCCCTTATGAAATCAAAATTCGCCAAACTCTTCGCGCTCTTTTCCGCTTCTGCCTTGCTCCTCTCGGGATGCACGACAACCGATGAAACCACTTCACCAGAACTCTCTCTCCCAACCATTGTTGCCACAACTAACGTTTGGGCCGACGTTGTGTCACAGGTTGCTGGAGATAGCTTCGAGGTTGTTGCACTAATCAGTGATCCGACTAAGGATCCGCACTCTTACGAGGCTTCCGCTCGCGACCAGCTAGCCGTCACTGAATCTAAGCTTTTTGTCGTCAATGGTGGTGGCTATGACGCCTTCGCCCTTCAGCTCGCATCTGCCGCTGGTGTAGTGCCGTTCAATATTTACGAGGAGCATGAAGCTGCTCAGGAAGATGACCACGCTCACGAGGATGACCACGCCAGCGAGGATGACCACGCTCACGAAGACGAGGGCGCTCACGAGGATGAGCACGCCAGCGAGGATGACCACGCTCACGAAGACGAGGCCGCTCACGAGGATGAGCACGCCAGCGAGGATGACCACGCTCACGAGGATGACCACGCTCACGAAGACGATGAGCACGACCACGACCACTCTGACGATGGGTCGGACCACATCTGGTATGACCTTCATGTGGTTAAGCACACGGCCAGCCTGATTGCCGAGCGCCTCGGAGAAATCGATCCTGCCAACGCTCAGGTCTTTATCAACAATGCCGAAACCTTCAGGGCCTCTATTGAGGAACTTGAGGCTCGAGTCGAGGCCTTCCAGGGCGAAGGGATCCACTACTTTGAGGGCCACCCTATGGCCGGATTGCTGCTGCAGGACCTGGGACTTGAAAATTTGACCCCTGAGGGATTTGCTGAAGCCGAAGAGGCCGAAGTTGAGCCTTCCGCCTCTACTCTTTTGGAAGTTCGCGACTTACTCTCCTCGGGCGAGGTGCAGTTCGTAGCGGTCAACGAGCAGGTGACATCGGTAACCCTTGATTCGTTGAAAGAGTTGGCCGAAGAGAACGGAATTCCGGTTTTGACATTCGATGAGCTACTGCCACCAGGGATGAACTTCCAAAGGTGGATGAGCGGCATCATTGAGAAAATCGAGGCACTTGTTTAGAGCTTGAACTAGAGATCAGCCGCCCAAAACCGGGTGGCTGATCTCTTTCAAAAATCATTTTCAATAAGGAGTAGCATCTGAGCATGCGTTCCTGGATAAAGACCATCGGCGGCGTCTTGGCAGTTGCCTTTGTTGCGGCTGGCCTCTTCACGATCTACGTGAACTTCACCACGACTGGCGATCCTGAGGGAAACCCTTCTGATGCACCTTCCCCCACACTTACGCGCGAGGGACAAACTGGGGCTATTCAGGTTGTGACCTCGACCAATGTTTGGGCATCGGTGGTCGAGATACTTGGTGGTGAGTGGGTGGAGGTCACCGCGATCATTGACGACCCTTTGCAAGACCCACACTCTTATGAGGCATCCGCGAGAGACCAACTCACAATCAGTGAGGCTGAGCTCGTAATCGCAAACGGTGGTGGCTACGACGAGTTTGTTGGACAACTGGTTTCGGCACTCGATGGCGAGCGTATTTTCTTGGAGCTGGTGGAGGGAGACCACTCGCATCTTGGAGAGGAGGAGCACTCTGAGGATGATGCAGATCATTCGGAAGACGCGGAGTCTCACGACCATGCCAATGAGCACATCTGGTATGACATTCATGCCGTAGAGGAGGCCTCTGAGATGATCGTTGAGGCCATCACTGAGCTCAGGCCAGAGAGCTTCGATCAGGTGAATCGAAACTTTGACTTCTTTATGGCGGAGCTTGAGAACCTAGAGGTTCGACTTGAGGCACTGCGTGAGAAGGCTTTGGGGCTTGGCTTCATCGCAACTGAGGGAGTCGGGAACCTGCTTCTGGAGGAAGCCGGGTTCCTGAATCAAACCCCTGAGGCACTTGCAGATGCCATTGAAGAGGAGCGAGAGGTTCCAGCAGCTGCGCTGAAGCAGGCACAGGATCTAATCGCCGGAAAAGTTGTTTCCTTGGTAGTTGTGAACGAGCAGCAGCTCGATCAGGTCAGCGACTTGCTTGTTGATGCTGCTCAGGCAGCCGGTGTTCCTGTTGTTGAACTCAGTGAACTGATCTCAGATCCCGACATGGACTACTTGGATTGGATGGCTAGCGTTCTAGATCAGCTGCAAGAGGCCGTTTACTAGTTGAGTCTGCTCTCAATCCAGTCTGCAAGCTTGGAGTTTGACTCCAAGCGGCTTTGGCACGAGCTCTCCCTGGAAGTTGAAGAGGGAGAGTTCATTGCGCTGATTGGTCCTAATGGCTCTGGCAAGTCAATGCTTCTAAAGAGCATTGTTGGAACCCAGAAGCTCTCAGGCGGCAAGATCACCTTCCTGGGAGAAGAGCCGGGCAAGCACAACGCCCAGCTTGGTTACATACCTCAGCACAGAGCAACAGATGCAGGGCTTCCTCTCAGGGTCAGCGACTGCGTGGGCTTTGGCCTGGACGGTCATTTGCCCGGTTTGCCCTTCTCAACACCTGCGAGGAAGCAGAAGATTGCCCAGGCTTTGGAGCTGGTTGATGCAACCTCGCTGGCGCAGGAAACCCTGGGTTCACTCTCAGGGGGAGAGATGCAGCGGGTCAGGGTTGCCCAGGCGATTATTTCTAAACCCAAGCTGCTTTTGGCAGATGAGCCGCTTAGCGCGCTTGACCTGAACCACCAGATGCGCATTAGCGAGCTGATAAACGAACAACGCAAGCAGCTTGGCAGTGCGGTGGTGTTTGTGACGCACGATCTGAACCCCATAATCGATTTTGTTGACCGGGTTGTCTACATCGCCCAGGGTCGCCACACCATCGGTACTCCCGACGAGGTAATGCGCTCCGAAGTGCTCTCCGAGCTCTATGGGGCAGATATCGACGTTGTGAGGAACCAGGGCCGAGTAGTCGTGCTGGGAGCTCACGATCACGAGCATCACGAGGACGAGAGGTGGCACTAGTGGACTTCTCGGACATCATCAACTTCTCTGACTACGACAAGCTTCTGCCCCTTGTCACCAACTCTCTGATAGCCGGAGCTCTCCTAGCTTTGATAGGTGGGCTTGTGGGGGTGTTCGTGATGAACCGGGAGCTCTCCTTTGCCGTTCACGGAATCTCGGAGCTCTCTTTCGCGGGCGCTGCTGTTTTCTTGCTGGTCGGGCTTGATGTGGTTTTGGGTTCAGTGATTGGTTCGCTGACCGCTGCTGCGATCATCGCCTTTTTGGGCGATAGGGCCAGAGATAGAAACTCAATAGTGGCGGTCCTGATGCCTTTTGGCCTTGGCATCGGGATTCTCGCACTAGCTCTATACCCAGGCAGGGCCGCAAACAAGTTCGGACTTCTAACTGGCCAGATTGTCGCGGTTGATGACCCAAAGCTCGGCGCGATGGTTGTCATCTCAGCCATAGTCCTAGTTTCGCTTGCCGTGATGTGGCGGCCGCTCACCTTCGCCTCTTTGGACGGTGAGGTAGCGGCAGCAAGGGGAGTAAAGACGAGCCTGCTGGGGATCGTTTTCGTGATGCTGCTAGGGCTTGCGGTTGCGGCAGCGGTGCAGATTGTTGGCGCGCTGTTGGTTTTGGCGTTACTTGTTACGCCGGCAGCTGCGGCCCTGAGGCTCAGTGCGAGCCAGTTCTGGGTGCCAGTGCTGAGTGTCGGGTTTGCACTTGTTGCAATGGTTGGGGGAACGCTTTTGGCACTTGGTGGGACGCTACCTATCTCGCCTTACGTGACTACCATTTCCTTCACGATCTATCTAATAGCCCGGCTAGTAGCTTGGGCTAGGACCAAGGCGGAGGTGGTTAGGTGAGCGAACGTAGAAACACCTGGCAAAAAACTGCCGTGCTCGAACAGCTTTCAAACACAGACGAGTTTGTCTCTGCCCAAGAGCTACACCAAAAGATCTCGCAATCCGGCAAAAAGCTCGGACTTACGACCGTCTATCGGGCGCTGACAGAGATGGTCAAGCAGGGCATGGCGGATTCGCTGAGCATTTCGGATGGTGAGATGCGCTATCGCATCTGCACACCTGAGCACCACCACCACCTGATCTGCAGGGTGTGCGGCAAGACGGTGGAGTTCGATATGCCGGGCTTTGAGGAGCTCGCTCTTCAGGTGGCAAAAGCCAATGGCTTTACCGAACTTTCCCACCAAATCGAACTATTTGGCGTTTGCAAAGACTGCAGCTAATTAGGACTTGCTTTTGGGAGGAGATTCCTCCTAAACTTGGGGGGTTGCACGGGCCTTGGTCCGAACAATCCCAAACAATTTGCTTCGGGTAAACGCGCCCTTAGGAGGAGAAATGGCAGCCTACTGCCAGGTGACGCAGACTGGACCGCAGTTCGGTCACAAGGTTTCGCACGCTCAGAACAAGACCAAGCGTCGTTTTGACCCGAACATCCAGAAGAAGACCTACTTTGTTCCATCGCTTGGACGCAAGGTGACTCTCAACCTTTCAGCTCGCGGCATCAAGGTAATTGACGTTCGCGGGATTGACTCCGTTATCGCTGAGCTTGTCGCTCGCGGCGAGAAGATCTAGGAAGACAGATGGCCAAGGATAAGGACGTACGTCCAATCATCAAGCTGAAGTCCACTGCGGGCACCGGCTTCACCTACGTGACCAAGAAGAACCGTCGCAACGACCCAGACCGCATCAGCTTGAAGAAGTACGACCCAGTAGTGCGCAAGCACGTTGAATTCCGCGAGGAGCGCTAAATGGCAAAGAAGAGCAAGATCGCTCGTAATGAGCAGCGCAAGGTTATCGTCGAGCGCTACGCCGAGAAGCGTGCTCAGCTAAAGAAGCAGCTGGTTGACCCAACCTCAACCGCAGAGCAGAAGGAAGAGGCACGCCTCGGACTTCAGAAGCTTCCTCGCAATGCAAGCCCGGTTCGCGTTCGTAGCCGTGACCTGATTGATGGCCGTCCACGTGGCGTGCTCTCGAAGTTCGGTGTCAGCCGTGTTCGCTTCCGTCAGATGGCCCACAAGGGTGAGCTTCCAGGCATCACCAAGTCATCCTGGTAATTAGGCTTTAGAACTATCCGCCCCGAGGGGCGGATTTTTCTTTAACCAGCCCGGGAGTTCGTGGCAGTCTTGCCCGAATTTAGATAAAGCTACGCTCCGCGACGTGCCCTCCAATTAGAACTTTGATTTTGCTCCTGCACACAAGCTTCAAATTTGGTCTAATTCAGTTTGCGAGAATGTCCAACTTCCCCGAAAACTCGGGGAAAAATCCACCGCAACACGCCGAGAACAGAGGTGCTTGCAGGTGCCTTGGTGGCTATAGGTTGATTGGGACATTAATGTCCCTAACAAGTCCAGGAGGACCATTATGAACAAGAGCGAACTCGTAGCAGCAGTTGCCAAGCACACTGGCG
>JADHKY010000074.1 GCA_016780945.1 Aquiluna sp.
TGATTCCGTAGATAAGTCCTGGATCCCAATTCTTGAGCGCTACCAGCAGACAGGTGGCTCAGCACCAGCCGCTTCTGTGACAGAAGACTCTGACCCAACCACCGGGTCAATAATAGTTATCGACACCGACTCCACGGTCGTGAGCAAGTTTGACCCCGCTGCTCCGGCACCTGCCACCGAGGCAATAACCGTCCCCGTGGCAAAAACCACAGACGACTCCCCCGCGACCGCACCTGTTCCCGCGGACCTGCCCGCAACCGGATCTATTCCGATTGCAACCGTCGAAGAGGAAGAGGCGCAGCCCGAGGTAACAATCCTCAAAGGCATGTCCAAAGCTCTGGCCTCAAACATGGATGCCTCACTCAGCGTTCCTACCGCTACGAGTGTCCGTCAGATTCCGGCAAAGGTGCTGATCGATAACCGCATTGTGGTGAACTCACACCTAAAGCGCACCCGTGGTGGCAAGGTCTCCTTCACACACCTAATTGGCTATGCGGTAATCCAGGCCCTCAAAGAGCTTCCCGGACAGAACGTCTTCTATGACGAGGTAGATGGCAAGCCAGCATCGGTAGTGCCCCCACACGTGAACTTTGGACTAGCAATTGACGTGCCCAAGCCCGATGGCACCAGAGCTCTCCTTGTTCCCAACATCAAGCGTGCCCAAAAGCTCAACTTCGCAGAGTTTGTCTCCGCCTATGAGGACATTGTCCGCAGAGCCCGAGACAACAAGCTCACCGCAGAGGACTACCAGGGAACAACCATCTCTCTCACTAACCCCGGTGGCATCGGCACCGTTCACTCTGTCCCCAGACTGACCAAGGGGCAGGGCTCAATCATTGGCGTTGGAGCTCTCGAGTACCCCGCCCAGTTCAAGGGCATGAGCGAAGACCAGCTCGCGGAGCAGGGCATTGGCAAAATTCTCACCCTCACCTCGACCTACGACCACAGGGTCATTCAAGGTGCAGGCAGCGGAGAGTTCCTCAAGATCGTGGAGGAGCTCCTGCTCGGCGAGCGCACCTTCTACGACGAGATCTTCGCCGATATGCGCATCCCATACACCCCTGTTGTCTGGGTCAGCGACTTCCACTGGGACCTTGCCGATCAGTCCGGAAAGAACACCAGAATTCAGGAGTACATCAACGCGTTCCGCGTTCGCGGCCACCTGATTGCGGACATCGATCCGCTCGAATACGTTCAGCGCTGGCACCCAGACCTAGACATCAGAAACTACGGCCTCAGCCTCTGGGACCTTGACCGAACCTTCAAGACAGGCGGTTTTGGTGGCAGGGTAAAGGCCAAGTTCCGCAACATCCTTGGCATCCTTCGCGACACCTACTGCCGCACCATCGGCATCGAGTACATGCACATCCAGGATCCTCAGGAGCGCAGCTGGTTCCAGGAAAAACTCGAGCAGCCCTACAAAAAACCATCCAAGGAAGAGCAGTTCCGAATCCTGAACAAGCTCAACGAGGCAGAGGCCTTCGAGACCTTCCTCCAGACCAAGTTTGTTGGCCAAAAGCGCTTCTCCCTGGAGGGCAGCGAGTCTCTCATTCCAGCCCTGGACCAGATTCTGCAGGCAGCAGCCGATGCCGAGCTGGAAGAGGCAGCAATTGGCATGGCTCACCGCGGAAGACTGAACGTACTAACCAACATTGCTGGCAAGACCTACTCCCAAGTCTTCCGCGAGTTCGAGGGTTCCACCGACCCCAGAAGCGTTCAGGGCTCTGGTGACGTGAAGTATCACCTAGGGACAGAGGGCCTGTTCACCTCAGGCCACGGCACCCAGATCAAGGTCTCTCTAGCTGCTAATCCCTCTCACCTTGAGGCCGTAAACCCGGTCCTTGAGGGAATCGTTCGAGCGAAACAGGACAGGCTTGGAAACCCGGAGAACTTCCCAGTGCTGCCCATCTTGGTTCACGGCGATGCGGCCTTCGCGGGACAGGGTGTGGTTCCCGAGACCATGCAACTTTCTCAGCTTGATGGCTTCAAGACCGGCGGCACCATCCACGTCGTTGTAAACAACCAGGTCGGTTTCACCACGCTGCCCAAGGACTCGAGAAGCTCGATCTACTCAACGGATTTAGCCAAAGGCATTCAGGCACCAATCTTCCACGTCAACGGCGACGACCCAGAGGCGGTAGTGAGGGTGGCGCAGCTGGCCTTCGAGTACCGCCAGCAGTTCAAGAAGGACGTAGTAATCGACATCGTCTGCTACCGCCGCCGTGGTCACAACGAGGGCGACGACCCCTCGATGACACAGCCGATGATGTACAACCTAATCGAGGCTAAGCGCAGCGTTAGAACCCTCTACATGGACAACCTGATTGGTCGAGGCGACATCACCCAGGAAGAATTCGACGAGGCCAATGCCCGGTTCCAGGGCTCGCTCGAGAACGCATTTGTCGAGGTTCACGAGGCAATGAGCCAGCCTGTCGCGCTGCCAGAGCGCCCAGTCGGAATTGGCACCACCGCCAGCGAGAAGCAGGAGCTGGTGCGTCCAACTGCAGTCGCTAGGGAGGTTGTCGAGGCCATCGGCAACGCTCACGCCAACACCCCCGAGGGCTTCACTGTTCACCCAAAGCTTGCTCAGCTACTCCAAAAGCGCATCGAGATGAGTCGCGAGGGTGGCATCGACTGGGGATTTGGAGAGCTAATCGCCTTTGGATCACTCCTTCTGGAGGGCATCAACGTCAGGCTCACAGGTCAGGACTCAGGACGCGGAACTTTCGTGCAGCGTCACGCCAGCTTCTTTGATCGCGAGACCGGTCGGGAGTGGATGCCGCTTAGCTACGTATCTGAGCAGCAGGCAAGGTTCCAGGTCTACAACTCTCTACTCAGCGAGTTTGCAGCCCTCGGCTTCGAATACGGCTACTCGGTGGAGGAGCCGGACTCTCTCACGCTGTGGGAGGCACAGTTCGGAGACTTCGTAAACGGAGCTCAGACGATTACTGATGAGTTCATCTCCTCAGGAGACCAGAAGTGGATGCAGCAGTCCTCGCTTGTCATGCTGCTCCCCCACGGCTACGAGGGTCAGGGCCCCGACCACTCCTCCGCACGAATTGAGAGATTCCTGCAGCTCTGTGCTGAAAACAACATGACCGTTGCACAGCCCTCCACACCTGCGAGCCACTTCCACCTGCTCAGGCGCCAGGCCTACACCAAGCCAAAGCGTCCGCTCATTGTCTTCACCCCCAAGTCAATGCTCAGGCTCAAGGCAGCCTCTTCGTCAGTCGAAGACTTCACCTCGGGTAGCTTCTTGCCGCTTATCAATGACCAGCAGGGGCTTGAGCCACAAAACGTAAAGCGCATTCTCTTCTGCTCAGGCAAGGTCTACTGGGACCTCTTGGCAGAAAGCCAAAAGCGTGGCACCGGCGACACCGCAATAGTTCGTCTCGAGCAGCTCTACCCGACTCCGGTAGAAGAGATGAAGAAGGCTATCGAGCAGTTCCCTGGTGCTCAGCTGCGCTGGGTCCAGGATGAGCCTGCGAACCAAGGCCCATGGAGCTACATGGGACTCTTCATGCCTCGCTACGGGATCAACTTCCAGGTCATTTCGAGACCGGCATCGGCCTCTCCGGCAACCGGTTCGGCAAAGCGCCACGCCGCCGAGCAGGCCGATCTTATTGCAAGGGCCTTTGGGGACTAACCTTTGCGCTCGATAAGGGTTGTCATCCTCGGAGACGAGCTTCTCACCGGAGCCGGCGACCCAAAGGGTCTGGGCTGGCTAGGTCGAGTTCAGGCAAGGCTCCCAAAGGGCGAAGATGTTGCCTTTTTCCCGCTCGCAATGGTTGATGAGAGTACTGGCGAGCTTCTAGAACGCTGGAAGTCCGAGGGGCTAAAGCGCTTCTCGCCAGATAGCGAAAACTACCTAGTTGTCGCGCTTTCCTCCAAGGATATCGAGGCCGGCACTACCATCTCCCGCTCTCGGCTGAACCTCGCCTCACTGCTTGATGATGCCCAGCGCGAAGGGGTTAAGACTTTTGTGGTTGGGCCAACCCCAAAGGGAAACCCAGAGTATGACGCAGAGGTGGACCACCTAAACGCAGGCTTCTATGACGTTGTAAAGCGCAGACAGGTTAAGTACGTTGACTGCTTCAACCCGCTTAAAGACCATGAGGGCTGGCTCTCAGAAGTAACTTCCCACCCAAGGACTCTGCCGGGCCAGGTTGGCTACGGGCTAATTGCCTGGCTCGTGCTAAATCGGGGATGGTTTGAGTGGCTGGGGCTTACTGAGGAAGATCAGTCGTGATCTTGTGCCTCGCGCAGCCTGCGAATCACGCGCTCAGCTAGCTCCTCGGTTGGAGCCTCGTCGCACGAGCGCTGAATAACTTGGTTGAAAACCACTTCGATGTCGTAGTGCTGTTCGCAGGAGTCGCAGTTAGCGATGTGAGCGGTGATTACCTCAATCTCACTCTCGACCATGGCGGAGTGCAGGTATTCGTGAACGTTGCGCTTGACGTCTTCACAATCGAGTTGCTTCACGATTCCTCCTTCTCGCTCACGTCGTAGCCTTCTTGCCTTGCGTAATCTTGCAACAAAGTTCTCAGCAATTTCTTCCCGCGGTGCAGTCTGGACATCACCGTCCCCACCGGAGTGTCCATGACCTCGGCTATTTCCGCATAGGGAAGACCCTCTACGACCGCGTAGTAAACGACCATTCGGAACTCATCAGGGATCTGGTCCATGGCCTCTCGAATTATGTTCGCGGGAAGATTATCTAGGGCCTCAAGCTCCGCACTTCGGTTTGTGCTGGAGGTTACCGACTCCCCCGAACCCACCTGCCAGTCCTCTAGATCATCTAAAGCGGTCTTGGCCTTGTCCTTGTTGCGTTTGTTGTAGAGGTTGATGTGGGTATTGGTCATGATCCTAAAGAGCCATGCCTTTAGGTTTGTGCCCTGCTGGAACTTATCCCAGGCCCCAAAAGCCTTGGCGAAGGTTTCCTGGACTAAGTCCTCGGCATCCGATGGGTTTCTGGTCCAGCGCAGCGCAGCTCCGTAGAGCTGTGGCATAAGGGGAAGGGCTTGCTGCTCGAAGGTAACTAGTTTCTCGCTCTTATCGCCACTCATTACTGCAAATTCTACCCTGACCTAAGGGCACCCGCTCACGGGGTATGTGGGATACCGGGAGCATTTCAGGGCGCTAAAAGGTATCTTTGTGAGGTGCCAGAAACCTCAGTTAGCTACGCAGCGCCCACATCAGCTGGGTTTGACGCGACCGTGGCGCTTCCTGGCAGCAAGTCTCTTACCAACCGAGAGCTGGTGCTATCTGCGCTCGCTAGCGAGCCCTCTGAACTTATCGACCCGCTGATCTCGAGAGACACCAGGCTCATGATTGAGGCTCTCGAGAAGCTTGGCGCTCGTTTTGAACACAGCGGAGAGAGCCTCCGGGTAACTCCCGGCACAGGTTCTCAAGACGCAAGTATCGACTGCGGTCTCGCTGGAACCGTAATGAGGTTTGTGCCACCTGTTGCAGCGCTAGCAACCGGGCGCATCGAATTTGATGGCGATGCCGCTGCAAGGCGCAGGCCGATGATCACCACGATTGACTCTCTAGAAAGTCTTGGCGTGAGAGTCGAGTATGAGCGCAAGGCTTTGCCTTTTGCGGTCGTTGGCAAAGGTGAGGTTCC
>JADHKY010000075.1 GCA_016780945.1 Aquiluna sp.
GGCAAACATGTATGAGTTTGCAATCTCGGGCGCACTGATGATTCTGACCATCTACCTGATCTCGCTCAGGGTCAGAGACGTTCGTTATGTGGCGACCTTTGTAACCGGGTTCGCGCTCGTCACCCTCTTCGCAGCGGTGAGCCTGTTCTATGTCGAGGTAAAGACTTTGATGCCGGCTCTCCAGAGCTACTGGCTGGTGATCCACGTGGTCGTGGCGATCATGGCAACCGGATTCTTTGCCATTGCCGCCGGTTTCCATATCTTCTACCTCATCAAGGCAGCCGGTGTTGGTCGCGCTCTGATGGACCGCTTTCCAGACCTGAGGCAGCTAGAGAGAGTCGCCTACCGCTTCAACATGGTCGGGTTTGTGGCTTGGAGCTTTACGTTGATTGCCGGAGCCATTTGGGCCGAGCGTGCTTGGCACCGCTACTGGGGCTGGGACACCAAGGAGGTTTGGACCTTCATAATCTGGGTCGTCTACGCCGGCTACCTGCACGCCATGGCAACCAGAGGCTGGACGGGTAAGCGAGCAGCGGTGCTCGGTCTAATTGGTTTTGGAGCGGTGATTTTCAACTTCACCATCGTGAACCTTTTCTTCAAGGGCCTGCACGTCTACTCAGGTCTCTAATAGCTGCCTGCAACGCTCTAATCTCTCGAGCCACCACTGAGTGCGCTCTGGGCCGGCGGCATATTTCTCTAAAAGCTCTTCACTCGGTGTCACCTCGCGAAGCTCGATTTCACCAGCTACCGGAACCAGCGGGGAGGCAACGACGTCACCGCCAAGAAGCCTTGCGGTTGCAAGACCACAGTCATAGCTGAGCGTTGGCATGGCAGCGGCAAGGTGTAGGCCGTGGGCAATGCCGATAGAGCTCTCAAGGGCAGAGCTAACTACTATCTCCAGGCCGCTCTCACTTGCGATCGCGAGAGCCCTCCTTATGCCTCCGAGCGGTTGAACCTTGATAACCGCAATATCAGCCGCCTGTTCCCTGGCAACCAGTAGCGGGTCGGTTGACTTTCTAATGGATTCATCGACTGCGACCTTGAGCGGTATCTGCTCCTCGGCCAACCAGTTCCTGAGCTCCTTGAGCTCAGCGATGGTTTTTACCGGCTGCTCGATATATTCAAGGTCCAGGCTCTTGAGCTTTCTTGCAACCTGCATGGTTTGCTCGGTGGTGTAGCCGGCATTGGCATCCAGTCGAATCTTGGTATCGGGGTAGAGGTCTCTTACCCTTCTTGCTCTAGCAATGTCTTCTTCTAGATCTTGCCCCTTCTCGGCGACCTTGATCTTTACCGAGCTAAAGCGGCCAAAGGGTGAGAGGACATCGGCCACCTCATCCGGACCAACCGCTGGCAGGGTGGCATTGACGGGTATTGACTGCCTGAAAGAGCTAGGAAGCGGGTCATTGGCCCAACTGATGGCACCAGCTAGCCACTGAGAGGCCTCATCGTCCTCGTATTCGACGAAGGGGCTGAACTCGCTCCAGCGCTGGCTGCCTCGGAAGATTAGCGCCTCACGCACCACAATCCCGCGGAACTTAGTCCTCAGCGGGAGGGCTACAACCGCTACATCGGTTATCTCGTCGGCTGCCATTTGATTAGTCTAGGCATATGAAATTTTCTCCAGGAGCCCCGTTTGACCCCACCCAGTGGGTCGATGTTGCGGGATTTGAGGACCTGGAAGACATCAGCTATCACCGCCACAACTCCCTGGGAGTAGTGAGGGTCGGCTTCTCAAGGCCCGAGGTTAGAAACGCCTTTAGGCCGCAGACGGTAGATGAGCTCTATAGAGCTTTAGATCACGCGCGCATGCTCTCCGATGTTGGGGTCGTGCTGCTAACCGGCAATGGTCCCTCACCCAAGGATGGCGTCTGGGCTTTTTGCTCCGGTGGTGACCAGAGGGTCAGGGGAGATAGCGGCTATGAGTACTCTCCAGGCGGAGCCGGCAGACTTCATATTCTCGAGGTCCAAAGGCTCATACGCTTCATGCCAAAGGTTGTAATCGCCCTGGTGTCAGGTTGGACGGCAGGTGGTGGACACTCGCTAAATGTGGTCTGCGATCTCTCGATTGCCTCCAGGGAGCATGCCAAGTTCAAGCAAACAGATGCTGACGTTGGTTCCTTTGATGCCGGCTATGGATCAATGCTGCTGGCTAGGCAGGTTGGCCAGAAGTTTGCACGTGAGATCTTCTTTTTGGGGCAGGAGTATGACGCCCAGCGGGCCCTTGAGATTGGCGCGGTGAACAAGGTGGTGGACCATGAGCAGCTTGAGAGCGCAGGACTTGAGTTCGCAGAGCAAATCCTCGGCAAGAGCCCGACAGCGATTCGAATGCTGAAGTATGCGCTGAACGCAGCCGATGATGGCATGGTTGGCCAGCAGTTATTTGCGGGAGAGGCAACCAGGCTCGCCTACGGCACAGCGGAGGCCAAAGAGGGTAGAGACGCCTTCTTAGAAAAGCGCAAACCTAACTGGTCTGATACCCCCTGGCACTTCTAAATGAAAAAGCTCCGGGTCTGTGGGGCCAATGACACCTTTGGCGCTCTAAATCTCATCCTTGATGTTCTGGAGGGAAACTGCGCAGGATTCATTTCCGCTCCTGAGGTAAACGGAGTTCTTCCCGAGGTTTTTCTCCCTGAGGAGGTTGCCGATGATGTCGGACTCATTGTCGAAAGCTCTGGCTCTACGGGCTCTCCAAAGCAGATTGAGCTTTCCGTTGCTGCTCTGAGGCACTCGGCTACCGCGTCACTGGCAAGATTAGGTGGACCGGGGCAGTGGCTACTAGCCCTCACACCGCAGTTCATTGCTGGGGTGAATGTGCTGACAAGATCGGTGCTCTCAGATTCGCAGCCTGTGATTATGAACACCCAGGTTCCATTCACGACCGAGGCGTTTGTGAGGGGGGCATCTTTGATGGAGGGTGAGCGCCGCTACACCTCCCTTGTTCCAGCCCAACTGCAGCGGATAGCTGCCGAGGTCGATAGCGATGCGTTTCTGTTTTCAACCCTGAGAAAATTCGATGCCATTTTGGTTGGAGGTCAGGCGGCAGACTTCGCTCTAGTGGAGTCTCTAAGGGCCAAGGGCATCAACATAATCCTGAGCTATGGCATGGCTGAGACCTGTGGAGGCTGCGTCTATGACGGGGTTGCACTCGACGGAGTTGCAATCAAAATCGTCGATGGTCTGATTGAGATTTCTGGTCCAGTGGTAGCCAATGGGCTTGGTGGTAGCTATCTCTCTAACGATCTGGGGGAGATGGTCGATGGGAAGCTCAAGGTTCTGGGCAGAGCCGATCGGGTCATAGTCTCTGGCGGGCTAAAGGTTTCTCTTGAGCGAGTTGAGGAGGCGGCCCTCGCCATTGCCGGGGTCGAAGAGGTTGCGGCCTGCGCGGTGGAGAGCGAGTGGGGTCAGTCGGTGGGCATCGTCTACTCAGGAAGCCCCGAGGTTTCCTTTGAACAGCTGACCGAGGCAATTTCTCCTGCGGCCAAGGCTAGAAAAGTGCTAAGGGTTGAGGCGCTGCCGCGTCTTTCCTCGGGCAAGCCCGACCTTGTGGCGTGTAGCAAACTGCTCGCCGATTAGTCTTTCTCCAATGTCTAAGTTTTCTACCTGGGTTACAGGCGCGAGAGTGCGAACGCTGCCACTTGCGATAGCTCCGGTGTATCTAGGTTCGGCGGTGGCTTTCACCCTGGACCGCTTTGACCCTGTGCTTGCGCTCTTGGCGCTTGTGGTGTCGCTGTTTTTGCAGATTGGCGTGAACTACGCCAACGATTACTCAGACGGCATTCGCGGCACCGATGACGATCGGGTGGGACCTAAGCGCATCACCGCCGCGGGTCTTGCTAGACCAGATGCTGTGAAGCGGGCGGCATTTATAACCTTCGGCATCGCTATGGCTGCCGGACTTGTCATTGTTGTGGTCACTTCCCAGTGGTGGCTATTGGGCATCGGAGCCCTGGCGGTATTGGCAGCCTGGTTCTACACAGGTGGCAAGTCGCCCTATGGCTATGCAGGTCTTGGCGAGGTCGCGGTATTTGTCTTTTTTGGTCTGGTTGCAACGGTGGGCACGAACTTTATCCAGACACTTCTCATTGACCCGCTTGCGGTGCTGGTGGGTATCGCATTCGGGTTCTATGCGACAGCGGTTTTGCTGGTGAACAACATCAGGGACATTGACACCGATGCCAAGGCGGGAAAGAAGACTCTCGCGGTTCGGCTTGGTCGCAAAGCCTCCAAGACCCTCTTTATGCTGCTGATTTGGTTGCCGGTTGGCCTGAACTTCTTGATTCTGCTTGCCTATCCGGCGGCAATACTCGGAATGTTGAACCTGCTATTGGTGCTGCCGGTAACGCTAATAATCATGGAGAGTAGAAACCCCGGTGAGCTGATCACAGCTCTGAAGCTGACCTCTTTTGCGGGCCTAGGGTTTGCCGTCTTGGTTGGGACCGGCATCGCTCTCGTCAGCCTTAGCTTCTAGGTCCAAGATTCGGTCCTCTTCGCTTGAAAGATCGTCTTGGTAGCGGCCGGATGAGTCTCGAGACAATTTCTTGGCAACCGCCTCGCTCATTGCATCGCGCTGACGGTCTAAAAACACAAGCGCTATAGCAAAAGAGAGGGCTGCTGCAATAATTGCGGCGAAAAATGGGTTGAACTGAAGCAGTAGGAGCACAAAAAAGACTCCAAAGAAAAGCCCGAGGCGAATTAGCACGTAGCTGAGCCAAGGGTTTTTCACATCACCAGTCTAAGAGGAAGCGAAACGAACTAGGGTTGAAGGTATGACACGAGTGGCTCTTGTAACGCTTGCGTTTTTGGTTATTTGGATGGTTTTCACGACCGTTTTCGCAATCAGCGCTGACAAAAACGAGGTTAGGTCCCTGCCGAAGTGGCTGTGGGTCATCCTTTGCGTAATCGTGCCGTTCTTCGGAGGCCTCCTCTATCTAATGGTCGGACGCCCACTCAAGCGTGGCGACGAGGGCGGATTTGGTGGTCGCGGAAAGACCGTTGCCCCAGATGACGACCCCACCTTCCTGCGTGATATCTCGAAGAAGATGCGCAAGAAGGATGATGAAGACGACAAGAAGTGACCGCCCAAGACTTTGCCGCCAGCCTGGTGGCGAATCTTGTCGCCTCTGGAGTTAGATCCTTCTACCTCTCCCCGGGAGCTAGATCTCAAGCCCTGGCCATAGCCGCTGAGCAGCTTGCAAAAACTGGCAGAGCAAATCTGACAGTTCGCCTCGACGAGCGCTCAATGGCCTTCACCGCTCTTGGAAACTCGCTTGCCTCCGGCAGGCCGGTCGCCGTTATCACCACCAGTGGCACCGCGGTGGCGAATCTGCACCCAGCTGTCCTCGAGGCTTCCCACGCCGGAGTGCCGCTGATCCTGCTGACAGCCGACAGGCCAGCGAGACTCAGGGGTAAGGGTGCGAATCAGACAACTATTCAGCCAGGTATTTTTTCGCCGGCAACGGTAGCCGATTACGACCTAGAGGCAGTCGATGCTTCGGTTGCGGCCAAGTTTGCTTCTCAAGCGGTGATCGATGCCACCGAAAAACATGGTCCGGTTCAGCTCAATCTCCAATTTGATTTGCCACTGAGTGCTCAAGAGCCAGATGCCAATTCGGTGCTGTCAGG
>JADHKY010000076.1 GCA_016780945.1 Aquiluna sp.
CTCTGGATTCAACAAGCTCAACCGAAACTGAATCGCTCGGGAGCTTAGAAACAATTTCAGCTAACAGCCTCGCCTGGACAAGGGTTTTCCCAGGCTTCTCTACAGATCCTGCGATTGAAACCCTTGCAACTACTTCGTAATCAAAAATCGAGAGCGTTATAGAACCATCCGTTGCATCTACAACCACCCCTGAAAGCTGAGGCAGCTGAGGCCGGGGGGAAAGCATTCTTACAAGAAAAGAGACTGCATCACTTAGAACTTCGCGATCTGCTTGAAATTTCATCTTTAGCTTTCGAATAAGTTTGAGGGGTTTTATCTTGGCACAGCGAGCCAACATCTTCACATTTTGTTTGGATCCCCAGTTTTCCCAATTTTCTATATCTAATTATTCAAAACAATAACCGGCTGTGGAATATGGGATAACCTCCTGAACACCAATCAGATACTGAAAACTACATCGATGTAAGTTGTTTACACAGCTGTGAATAAGTCTGTGGATAACTTGGTCACCTGTTGATAGTTTCGACTCTTTGAGACTCTTGAGCCTTCTTTTTGGCGTGTTTAGGACTGTTTTTCACAAAAAACAGGGAAGTTATCCACAGATTATTTGTGAGAATCTTTAATCTTCTGGATGATTTCTGACACCTGGTTGTAGATATAGCGTCTCTCACGCATCTGAGCACTTATTTTCTTCGTCGCATACATCACCGTTGTGTGATCCCGGTTTCCGAAGTGGGCACCGATCTTTGGGAGCGACAAATCCGTTAATTCTCTACAAATGTGCATTGCTATTTGTCGCGCAAGGGCTACCGCCTGCTGCCTGCCAGATCCGGTTATCTCGTCTGCACTGAGTTTGTAGTATTCAGCGGTTGCGGAGATTATCGAGAGCGGCGATATGTTTGCTCCCTCAGCGATTGCAATGGTGTCCTTTAGAACCACCTGAACCAGGTCCATGTCAATCGGTGAGCGATTGAGGTTTGCAAAGGCTGTCACCCGAATCAGGGTTCCCTCCAGCTCCCGGATGTTTGAGGAGATGCGAGTTGCCATGTATTCGATTACCTCGTCTGGAATCTCAATTCGCTCGATAGCAGCCTTTTTACGCAAAATCGCAACACGGGTCTCAAACTCAGGGGCTTGAATGTCCGTAATCAGGCCCCACTCAAAACGAGAGAGCATCCGCTCCTCGAAGCCCTCCAGCTGCTTGGGCCTAAGGTCTGAGGTAATAACCACCTGCTTGTTGTGGTCGTGCAGGGTGTTGAAGGTGTGAAAAAAAGCTTCCTGGGTCTGGTCTTTGCCCTGCAGGAACTGAATGTCGTCCACTAACAAAATGTCGACATCGCGATATTGAGCCTGAAACTCTGCCGTCTTGTTGTTTTGGATCGCGTTGATGAAGTCATTAGTGAACTCTTCGGAGGACACATAACGAACCTTGATCCGCGGCTTTAGATGGATTGCGTAGTGTCCGATTGCATGAAGGAGGTGCGTCTTTCCAAGCCCGCTGGAGCCATAGATAAAGAGCGGGTTGTAGGCCTCGGCCGGCGCCTCAGCAACCGCAAATGCAGCAGCGTGGGCAAATCGATTCGAACCGCCGGTTACGAAGCTGTCGAAGCTGTATTTAGGGTTCAGCCTTGAGTCGCCGCTGGTAACAACGGGTCCAGTTGCAGGATCGCGATCTTCGAACGGGACGGGCTCCGGCTCAATTGCTACCTCTACCGAAACCGGCCCCTGAAGCTCTTCATTGGTGATTGCGACAAAGCTCGTTGGTCCACCTAGGTCGCCGAGTTCGGAAAGCGCACCAAGAATCTGTTCGCGAAGCCGTACCTGAAGCATGGAACGGGTGGTCTCGTTGGGTACTTCGATGTAGAGGGTGTCATCTAGAACACCCTTGGGCACTGCCAGATCTAGGTGTCCCTTTAGATGCGGGGTTACGTCGGGGTGGGAGGCTACTTTCGAGATGAGATTTTGCCAGGAACTTCCCAGAGCAATATCTGCCATCTCTTCTCCCTCAAATACAAGTTATCCACAGAGTTTTACACAGGTCCACGACGTTGTGGAAAAACTTTATATCTCTGTGGAAAACTTGTGGAAACCAACCCCACAAAGTCGATTGCAACATTCAACAGAAGAGTTCTGATTTAAGCAAATCGAATCGGCGTGTCGCTAACGATATTTTTGGGTAAAGGTAATAGGGAAAAAATAAGCCTCGATATTCGGGATCAATTCTTGACTCCGCCAAGAATTCAGCGTAAATTATTGAGGTTATCTAGGGCCAGGTGCCCATAATTTTCAGGAGTTATCTAAGTGAGCAAGCGCACATTTCAGCCTAACAACCGTCGTCGCGCAAAGAACCACGGTTTCCGCGCCCGCATGCGCACCCGCGCCGGACGTGCCATCATGGCCGCTCGCCGTCGTAAGGGACGCACAGAGCTCAGCGCCTAAGCAGCCCTTGTTGCCGCGCGAGAATCGCTTGCGCTCAAGCCGAGAAATCCGAGAGGTCGTCTCTGCGGGTAAGAGGGTTGGAAACTCGTCCGCGACACTTCACTTCCTACCCAGCGAAACCAATCAGTTCGCAATTATCGTTTCCAAGGCTGTCGGCTCGGCTGTTGAACGAAATCTTGTCAAGCGAAGGATCAGGTCAATTCTTTCTGGCCTGGAAGCTAGGCCATCCAAGATCAAGGCTGCGGTGCGGGTCAAGCCTGCAGCTGCAAGCGCCAGCTACCAGGTGCTTGCCGCAGATATAGCGGATCTCGTAGAGCGAGCCTCATGAGCTATTTGCAGATGTTGGTGCTTATTCCAAGAAATCTTCTGATTGCGCCTATCTTGCTCTGGCGCAAGCTCATCTCTCCGCTCTATGGCAACGTCTGCCGCTACCACCCCTCTTGCTCGAGCTATGGACTCACGGCAATACAGCGCTTTGGGGTTATCAGGGGTGTGCCGATGACTGCATGGAGAATCCTGCGCTGCAACCCGTGGTCCTCAGGTGGCGTTGACGATGTAGCCGAGGGCCCAAAATGGATCAGCGTTGGCAGACTAGGATTTGTAGGACCCAAACTCTCAAGCAATCGAGGTAGCTAGTGGATCTTCTGTGGCCAATCAAGTGGCTCATCGAGCTAATTCTGGTGTCGTTCCACACTGGGTTCAGCGCTATCGGACTCGGATTCGATTCCGGCCTCTCTTGGGTGTTGTCGATCGTTGGGCTAGTGCTTGTTGTCAGGGCAGCCCTAATTCCTGTCTTTGTCAGGCAGATCAAGAGCCAGCGCAACATGATGCTTGTCCAGCCTGAGCTGATGAAGCTCCAGAAGAAATACAAGGGTAAAAACGACCGTGAGTCTCGTGAGAAGTTTGCTCGCGAGCAAATGGACCTATATAAGCGCACCGGCTCCAGCCCGTTTAGCTCCTGTCTTCCGCTTTTGTTGCAGATGCCAATTTTTATGGGCCTCTTCTTCGTGCTGAATGACGCCCAGCGGAACAACGCGGGCGTGGGGCTTTTGGACGCGAATCTAGCGCTCTCCTTCTCGCAGGCCGAGATCTTTGGCGCCATGCTCTCAGACACCTTCTTCGGTAGCGACGCCATCAACGTCAAGATCATTGCCGGAATCATGATCGTTTTGATGTCTGCATCGCAGTTCATCACTCAGAAGCAGATCATGACGAAGAACCAGAACCCTGATGTTCAGAACAGCCAGTTCATGCAGACCCAGAAGATCCTGCTGTATGTGCTGCCCCTGGTCTTCCTGGTCTCCGGTCTCACCTTCCCTCTGGGAGTCATGACCTACTGGCTAGTTTCAAACTTCTGGACCATGGGGCAGCAGTTTGTGGTGATCCGCAACATGCCAACCCCAGGATCCCAGGCCTATAAAGAGCGCCAGGAGCGTCTAGCCAAGAAGGGCAAGCCAATTGACGTATTGCCTTCGATTTCCTCAAGTGAAGACTCTGATGAGTCACCTGAAGACCAAACACCGGAGACCCGCCAGCGCCAGCAGCCGGTAAGTAAGAATCGCGCAAAGAAAAAGAAGAAGAAATGACCACTGAAAACGAGCTTGAAAAAGAAGGCGAAATCGCCGCAGACTTCATCGAGGAATTCCTAGACCTAGCCGACCTGGACGGCGATCTGGAGATTGAGTTCAAACAGGAACGCGTCTACCTGACCGTGGACAGCGAGGGCGAGTCAAATCTGGGCAAGGTTTCCGACCCCGAGACCGTGAACGCCATCCAGGAGATCACCCGGCTAGCCGTTCAGTCAAAGACTGGTGAAATGAGCAGGCTGATACTGGATATTGCAGGCTCCAGGGACGCCAAGGCAAAGCAGCTAAAGGATCTTGTTGAGAAGACCCTCGCAAAGCTCGAGGAGACGGACAAGGAGCAGCACCTGAAGCCAATGAGTTCTTACGACCGCAAGCTGGTTCACGACATGGTTGCTGAGGCAGGAATGGTTTCTGAATCGGAAGGACAGGGGCGAGACCGCCACATTGTCATCCGGAAGCCGTAATGTTTCACGTGAAACTAGGGGGCTAACTTGACAGAGCAAATCGAGCAAGAACCCGACTTCGCCGCGGAACTATTTGGTTCAAGAATCGCTCTGGCTCGCGGCTACACACAGCGCCTGGCAGCAGACTCCGAAACCTTCGGACTGCTTGGACCAAGAGAGCTGCCAAGGATCTGGTCCCGTCACGTTATAAACAGCGCCCTATTGGCCGAACTGGTCCCTAAGGGGTCAAAGGTGGTCGATGTGGGAAGCGGTGCCGGGCTACCCGGCATCCCAATGGCCATTGCACAGCCGGATGCGCATTTCACACTTGTTGAACCAATGGAACGCAGGTCTAACTGGATGCAGTCCGTTGTTGATGACCTCGGAATCAGCAACGTGAGGATCCTCAGAGCGCGGGCCGAAGAGGTAACCGAGACAGACTTTGATTTTGCTACCGCTCGGGCAGTAGCAGCGCTGGACAAGCTTCTAAGGCTGTTGACCCCATTGATCAGGTTCTCGAAGCACAAGACAATCATCGCGCTCAAGGGCTCCAAGGCCCCCGAAGAGATTGTGGCAGCGAGCAAGAAACTCGAACTGCTCGGTTATTCACAGCCGGAGGTGCTGACACTCGGTTTAGACAAAGCACCCGAAACTGCAACGATTGTCAGGACAACCCTGAAATGATTGACGAAGCCATGGAAAACCCAGCCGATTCAACAGCCGAGACGCAACCATCTGTTGCGCCTGGCATGGGCTACCCAAATCACAGGGTAGAGATATCTCCAGAGCCGATTGGCTGGCAGGGCTTAGATCTTGAGGGTCTGACAGAAGTTTCACGTGAAACATCGGAGGAACGCAGTGCTGACTGATCATCAGAACACCCCCATCCTCCGGGAGATGACCCAAAACCTGGAGCGCGCAAAGCGAGTTGCACAGATTGAGCTTGAGCCACCCGCGCAAACCAGGGTTATCACCATTTCAAACCAAAAAGGTGGTGTTGGGAAGACCACTACGGCCGTAAATCTGGCTGCCTCACTGGCCCGCAAGGGCATGCAGGTGTTGGTAATCGACCTAGATCCTCAGGGAAACGCTTCTACCGCCCTTGGCGTAGAGCATCACAGCGGAGTTCTCAGTAGCTACGAGGTCATGATGG
>JADHKY010000004.1 GCA_016780945.1 Aquiluna sp.
CGAAGTACAGCAAAGAGTCCCCATTTGATCTTGTCTTCCACGGAGGCTCCGGCTCCACCGAGAAGGAAATAGCGGACGCTGTCAGCTTTGGTGTAATCAAGATGAACATCGATACTGACACCCAGTACGCCTTCACCAGGCCAATCGTGGACCACATGTTCAAAAACTACGACGGCGTTCTAAAGATCGATGGTGAGGTTGGTAACAAGAAGACCTACGACCCAAGAAACTGGGGTAAGTCGGCCGAGGCAGGAATGTCTGCAAGGGTAGTGGAGGCTGCAAAGCAGCTAGGCTCAGCCGGTCAATCGAGCTGGTAGGCAGGGCAAACAGATCTATGGCTGAAGCCGAGTAACCTTCCAGTTCTCAGCTTCAAGGGTCCTTGCGAAGGCAATCCGGTCGTGCATGCGGTTCGACCTTCCCTTCCAGAATTCGATGCGACTAGGAACAATCCGGTAGCCGCCCCAATAATCGGGCTTTGGAACAACCTGGCCGTCAAACCTCTTCAGAGCCTCACCGAACCGCTCATCAAGCATGCTGCGGGACTCAATTGGTTCAGACTGCCTCGATGACCATGCCGCGACCTGAGACTCGTGCGGTCTGGAGTGAAAATACTCCTCCGAGTCTCTCTCAGAAACTCTCTCCACTGTCCCCTCAATCAAGACCTGGCGGTATATCGAATACCAACCAAATACCGCGCTCACGTGAGGGTTCTGTTCAATTGCCTGCCCCTTGCGGGAGGAGAAGTTCGTGAAAAAGACAAAGCCGTTGTCCTCAACGCCCTTCAAGAGCACAGTTCGAGAACTTGGTGTGTTTGCGCTCGTTACCGTGCTGAGAACAAAAGCGTTGGGCTCATAGATACCAGCCTCTTCCGCGGAAACGAGCCAGTTGCGAAACTGTTCAATTGGGTTAGTGACCAACTGGCTCTCATCAAGAGATTCTTGGCCGTAGTCTTCGTGTCTGCTGAGGGAGTCCATCTATGACTGCTCCCTAGCTACTGCTGCTTGCCTTGAGGTCTTTGCGAAGCTCTTTTGGCAGGGAGAACTGGATGTCTTCCTCGGCAGTGGTTACTGTCCTGACATCGCCGAAGTCTTTTTCGGCTAGGTAATCGAGCACCTCTTCGACTAGGTCCTCTGGCACTGAGGCGCCTGATGTGACGCCGACACTGGTAACCCCTTCGAACCACTCGTCCTTGATTTCTGAGGAGTCATCCACCCGGTATGCGGCTTTGGCACCTGCATCCAGCGCAACTTCAACCAGCCTCACAGTGTTTGAGGAGTTAGCCGAACCAACCACAATCACTAGATCTGACTCGGCCCCAACCTTCTTGATGGCAACCTGTCTGTTCTGCGTTGCGTAGCAAATGTCATCGCTTGGTGGGTTGTGCATCTTGGGGAATCGCTCCCGCAGCTTCACCACAGTCTCCATGGTCTCATCAACAGACAGGGTGGTCTGGGAGAGCCAAATGACCTTGTCTGGGTCCTTGACCTTGGCGTTCTGGATGTCCTCATCGCCATCGATTAGCTGGATGGCGTGTGGGGCCTCTCCAGCGGTTCCCTCGACCTCCTCGTGGCCCTCGTGGCCAACCAGCAGAATGTCGTAACCCTCTTTTTCAAAGCGAAGAACCTCTTTGTGGACTTTGGTCACCAATGGACAGGTGGCATCGATGGTGCGCTGATTGCGGGCGTTGGCCGCCTCGACCACCGCCGGTGAGACACCATGCGCTGAAAAGACCATCACGCAACCCTCAGGAGCCTCTTCGACCTCATCAACAAAGATCGCTCCGCGCTTCTCGAGTGAGCGAACCACGTGTTTATTGTGGACGATCTGCTTCCTCACGTAAACAGGAGCACCATAGTGATCTAGAGCCTTCTCGACGGCAATCACCGCCCGGTCGACTCCGGCACAGTAACCCCTGGGGGCTGCCAGAAGAACCTTCTTTCCCGAATTGATGTCGGGCTGGGCGTTATTGTTGATTAGGGTCACCACTCAATTCTACGAACCGTTACCGGAGGCTATTGCATGAATCAGCCAACGGCTCACGATGTTGAATCAAAAGTCTCCAGCGAACATTCCCCCTGGCAGGTCTCTCAGCTCTCAAAAAGCCTCAAAGACTGGATAGAAAAACTCGGCAGAGTTTGGGTTGAGGGAGAGCTCCAGCAGCTCCAGGTGAGAGGGGGCAACATCTTTGGCTCCCTGAGGGACCTGGATGTCGAGAACTCCATCGAGATTCACGCATTCGATGCCTCGAGTGCTGAGATTGAGGCTGGTCTAAACCAGGGCGATCGGGTGGTTGCGCTATTGCAACCGCAGTTTTGGGCCAAAAACGGCAAACTCACAATGCGTGTGCTCAAAATGCACAAAGTTGGCCTTGGTGAGCTTCTCGAAAGAATTGAAAAGCTGCGCCAGCTCCTAATTTCCGAAGGCCTAGCAGATCCCGACAGAAAGAAGCCTCTTCCATTCTTGCCAGCAAAGATTGGGTTGATTACCGGTGCAAAATCTGATGCCGAGAAAGACATTTTGCAAAATGCGAAGCTGCGTTGGCCAGAGGTGCAGTTCGAGGTGATCAATACCCTCGTGCAAGGTGACAAAGCTCCCGCAGAAATCATCATGGCAATGCAGCAGCTGGACCAGATGCCAGATGTTGACATCATCATCATCGCTCGCGGTGGTGGCAGCTTCCAAGACCTCCTGCCCTTCAGCGATGAGCGCTTGGTAAGGGCTGCAGCGGCCCTTTCAAAGCCAGTGGTGTCGGCAATCGGACATGAGAACGACTCTCCCCTGCTTGACCTGGTCGCAGACCTCAGAGCCTCTACGCCCACCGACGCAGCAAAACGGGTAGTTCCAGATGTCGTTGAAGAGCGCAGAGGAATCTCTCAAGCAAGAGAGCGGCTCGCGCTTCGAATTGGCAGTTTTATCGAGAATCAAATGCAGCTGATCGATTCCATCCTCTCCAGGCCAGTGCTTCGAAGTCCCTATGGCTTTGTGGAGCAGCAGGAGGAGCAGTTGGGTCAACTTGCAAGGCGACTTCAAGAAATCTTGGGCTTCAGAGTCGACAGGGCGCGAAGCGAAAACGATCAGCTCAAGGCCCGGGTTCGGTCGCTATCCCCGCAACTAACCATGGAGCGCGGCTATGCGGTTATAACCGACGAAGACGGCAAGCCCACAATCACCATAAAAAAGGGACAAAGCTTTCGCATCCAAAGTGCAAAACAGGAAATTTCAGCAACTGCCGACGAGGTTAGAGAGAAGTAATGGCTAAAGAAGAAAAAACCATCAGCTACGAGCAGGCTCGTGATGAGCTGCAACAGGTTGTCAGCAAGCTCGAGGGTCAGACAGTGAGCCTCGAGGAGTCAATGGCGCTCTGGGAGCGTGGCGAAGAGCTAGCCAAAATCTGCGAGGAGTGGCTCTCGGGAGCAAGAAAGAAACTCGACGCTGCTCAAAGTAAGCGCGAGGCTAAGTGAGCGCAGCTGCCCAGAGGCGAGCAAAGCAGACAGTTCGCAACCTAATTTTTTCAATGGTCGCGACTTTGGGCCTAGTAATCCTGTTGGTGCTAGGGGTACCCCGAGACGATTCCAATCGAATTGCCGAGGTTGACTTCAGGCAGATTGCCGCCGAGGCAGAGGCTTCGCTTGGGTTTGAGGTAATAACTCCAGAGGTTCCATCTAGCTGGTGGTCCAATGCCGCCAGGCTAGAGACAGACCTCGGTGTGCAGAGCTGGTACGTCGGCTTCGTGACAGAAGACAACCAATTCATTGCCTTACTTCATGGTTTTGAGGTCAATCCGAGCTGGACAGCCTTGACTCTGCAGGGGAACTGGCTCGAGGACGAGGTCGTTATCTCGGGGAGAACCTGGGAGATATGGCCCTCACTAACGCCCACTAACCCCCCGGGAACCAAGGATTACGCGATGCTTCACAACTTCTCCGACTCCGCCGTTGTAATCTATGGAACGGCCAGCGAAGACGACTTCAGGCTCCTTGCCACACTCGTCTCAGAAGAAATTGAGGAGATCCTTGCGACCGACTAACGCCCGCGAAGCCTGGCAAGTTCTCAAGGCTGGAAATCAGAACTTTGTGGCCGGAACACCAGCCCACCCCAGGCAGGATGCTGAGCTTCGGAAGTCCCTGGCGGGTCAACAAAGTCCATTTGCTGCCCTTTTTGGTTGTTCCGACTCGAGGCTCAGCGCGGAGATGATCTTTGATGTTGGCTTGGGTGACCTATTCGTGGTTAGAAATGCCGGGCAAGTAATCGCTCAGACGATCATCGGTTCCCTGGAGTTCTCGGTTGAGGTTTTGCAGGTGCCGCTAATTCTTGTCCTTGGCCATGACAGCTGCGGGGCTGTTAGGGCCTCATTGGACGCGGTAGAGGGAAACCTGAGTGTTGAAGGCGAATACATCGAGAATTTGGTGGAACGAATCGTGCCGACGGTAAATCGTTCACTGGCGCGCGGCCAGACCGAGGTTGACCTGATAACCAGAGACCACATAGTTGACACCATCGATGAGCTCCTCGAGATGTCAACACTCATCCGAAGCCGAGTTGAAAGTGGCAAACTAGCAGTGGTAGGAGCCCAGTATCGCCTCGAAGAGGGTCAGGTTGAGCTCATTGCATCAAGAGGACAGCTAGAGAGTTAGAGGAAACATGGAATACCGCATCGAAAAAGACACGATGGGTGAGGTTCGAGTTCCCAAAGACGCTCTCTACAGAGCCCAGACTCAGCGGGCAGTGGAAAACTTTCCAATCAGCGGGACTCCACTTGAAAGAGAACACATCATCGCCCTGGCGAGAATCAAGAAGGCGGCTGCCGCCGCAAACTCAGCTCTAGGTCACCTGGATAAGGAAATTGCCAAGGCAATTGAGGCCTCAGCAGACGAGATCATCGCGGGCAACCACCACGAGCACTTCCCGGTAGATGTCTTCCAGACTGGATCTGGAACAAGCTCGAATATGAACATGAACGAAGTGCTCGCAACTCTGGCAACAGCAAAGCTTGGCAGCGAGGTCCACCCCAACGACCATGTAAACATGAGCCAATCCTCAAACGATGTCTTCCCCACCAGCGTGCACGTAGCGGTCACCAGTGCCCTCGTGAACGACCTTCTGCCGGCTCTTGACTACCTCGCCAAAGCACTCGAGGAGAAGGCGGCAAAGTGGGCTGAGGCGGTAAAGCCAGGACGCACCCACCTAATGGATGCAACTCCGGTGACCTTTGGTCAGGAGTTTGCAGGTTATGCGGCACAGATTCGCTACGGCATCGAGAGGGTCAATGCCGCACTCCCAAGGGTCTCAGAGGTACCGCAGGGAGGCACCGCCACCGGCACCGGCATCAACACCCCGGCAGGGTTCCCCCAGCAGGTGATAAAGCTCCTTGCCGCAGACACCAACCTTCCAATCACTGAGGCTAGGGACCACTTTGAGGCCCAAGGTGCAAGAGACGGGCTAGTTGAAGCCTCTGGTGCGCTGAAGGTGATTGCTGTCAGTCTCACGAAGATAAACAACGACCTCAGGTGGATGGGCTCCGGACCCAACACAGGCATTGGCGAGCTACACATCCCTGACCTGCAGCCCGGAAGCTCCATCATGCCTGGCAAGGTTAACCCGGTAATCCCAGAGGCAGTGCTCATGGTCTGCTCCAGGGTTATCGGCAATGACGCCACCATCACCTGGGCGGGTGCTTCTGGAAACTTTGAACTGAATGTCGCCATACCGGTAATGGGTAACGCGCTCCTTGAGTCGATTAGGTTGCTTGCGAACTCAATGCGCGTGCTTGCCGACAAAACTATCTCAGGACTGGAGATCAACGCAGAACGTGCCAAGGCAATGGCTGGCTCTAGCCCATCTATCGTCACTCCTCTCAACAAATACATCGGCTATGAGGCAGCAGCCAAAATTGCCAAGCACGCGGTTGCGAAGTCAATCACCGTGAAAGAGGCGACCATTGAGCTGGGTTTTGTGGACGGCGAGAAGCTAACGATGGAGCAACTGGATCAGGCTCTCGATGTTTTGCCTATGACAAGGCCTCCGCAGTAATTCTGAAAAGCGGATAGCCGGCAAATACAAAGAACCCCAAGAGCAGGTAAGGGCCCATTGCCACCGGCGTCTTCCAAGTCAGCTTGCCCATCAGCATGCCAATTGCACTCACTAAAGAGGCCAAAGTAAAGCTCAGGGTGAGTGCGAACAGGACAAGCCACGGTGAATACCATGCCAATAAGAGATTGGTAGCGCTCAGTAGCTTCACATCCCCCATCCCCACGTCCGCGTATTTTGCGAGCAGGTATCCAATTCCAAAGGTCGAGAGTGAAATACCCAAAGCGATTAGCAATTGCAGGTAGCGATTATCGCTGACCGCAACAAAGCCTGTGGCAAAGATTGAAAGTGCGATTGCCGAGTATGTGAAGCGATTGGGGAGCCTGTGCTCTCTGAGGTCGGTAAGAACAAGCGGAATGCTCGCAAAAAGTAGGTATCCGACAGGTATCAAGAGAATCAGCTCAGCCACAAAGCTCAAACTAAGCCAGGCTTCAAAAAGCCCCTTTGAGTTATCCCCAGGTGAGCTATTAGCTAATCAAGCAGGTCGGTGACCAAGGCCGCAATCTCACTTCGCTCAGATCGAGTGAGCGTGATGTGACTAAAGAGCGGCTGTCCCTTCAGGGTCTCAACCACCGAAGCAATACCGTCGTGGCGACCAACCCGGAGATTGTCTCGCTGTGCGACATCGTGGGTGAGGATTACGCGAGACTTCTGGCCGATCCTGGAGAGCATGGTCAGGAGCACGTTTCGCTCCAGCGACTGAGCCTCGTCAACAATTACGAAGGAGTCGTGAAGCGAGCGTCCACGGATGTGAGTCAGCGGCAGCACCTCGAGAATGCCACGATTCACAACTTCCTCAACGACCTCCTTGGAGACAAGAGCCCCGAGAGTGTCGAAAACGGCCTGAGCCCAGGGGTTCATCTTCTCCCCCTCGGTGCCTGGCAGGTAGCCAAGCTCCTGACCACCAACCGCATAGAGAGGCCTAAAGATCATGATCTTCTTGTGCTGTCTGCGCTCTAAGACAGCCTCGAGGCCGGCACAGAGTGCCAAGGCGCTCTTTCCAGTTCCTGCCCTGCCTCCAAGAGAGACAATGCCAATTTCCTGATCGAGAAGGACATCAATTGCCAGTCTCTGCTCCGCAGACCTTCCGTGTACTCCAAATACTTCGCGGTCACCGCGAACCAGCTTGACAGTCTTGCTCTCGGTCACTCGTCCTAGGGCACTGCCTCGCTCCGAGTGGATGATGAGACCGGTGTTGATCGGCATTTCCTTGGCATCGGGGTGGCTAATTTCCTCAGAGTCGTAGAGATTTGCCATCTCGGTCGCCGAGAGGTGCAGGTCGGATATACCGCTCCACTCATCGGTTGCCAGCTCGTGCAGGTACTCCTCGGCCCTGAGGCCAATTGACGATGCCTTGACGCGCATCGGAAGGTCCTTTGAGACAACTGTTACCGCAAAGCCCTCGTTACTGAGGTTGGCTGCCACGGCCAGGATCCTTGAGTCGTTGTCTCCCAGCTGGAAGCCGGTTGGGAGAATCGACTGGTCAATGTGGTTTAGCTCAACCCTGAGAGTGCCGCCCTGACCAACCTCGACTGGAAAGTCGAGACGCTCATGACGCTGACGAAGTTCATCAAGGTTTCTCAGTACCTTGCGGGCGAAGTAGCCAATCTCGAGGTCATTGCGCTTTTTCTCAAGCTCGTTGATGACCACTATCGGAATGACCACCTCGTGCTCTTCAAATCTAAAGAGGGCCTTTGGGTCCGAAAGTAGGACAGAGGTATCTAGCACGAAGGTGCGGACCTGGGTCTCGGACTTGGACTTGGTAGCGGGCTTACTCACCACCTCAGGACTCGTTTTGCTTTTCGTTGCTGCTTTGGACCTGGGGTTAGAGGTAGTTGCCACCTGCGCTCCTTTGGGGTGCGATTGCCATCAATCTACGCCTGAGGTTTAAGGTTGCTTGCGATAAACACGCCCAAAAGAAAATCGTTTACCTAAGTGAAATCTAGGCTCCGAAACGGCGGTGTCTGCGCTGGAAATCCCTGATGGCTCTGAGAAAGTCAACCCTGCGAAAATCTGGCCACAGTGCCTCAGCGAAGTAGAACTCGCTGTTCGCGCTCTGCCAAAGCAGGAAGCCGCTGAGGCGCTGTTCACCAGAGGTTCTGATGAGCAGGTCAGGATCTGGCTGACCACCGGTATAGAGATTCTCGGCAATGAGTTCCGGTGTCATCAGCTCGGCAAGGTGCTCGATCGAGCTTCCGCTAGAAGCGTGCTTTCTGAGGATTGATCGCATCGCATCGGCAATCTCTTTTCTGCCTCCATAGGCAATTGCGAGATTTACGTGGGTGCCAACTTTGTCCTTTGTCAGCTCCTCGACTCTGCGAAGCCTTTCTGCCGCCTCTGCGCCGAGGGCCTCGAGGTCCCCGACAACCTGAAGCTTCCAACGTCCGAGCTCGGCAAGGTGCTCGGCAAGTGTGATGATGATGTCGATCAAGTCATCGAGTTCTTCGCTATTTCGACCTGAGAGGTTGTCGGTTGATAGCAGATAAAGAGTGACGTGCTCAATGCCGAGGTCGGTGCACCAACCAACAAAGTCAACTATTCGCCTGGCTCCTGCAGTGTGCCCAAGTGACCTGTCAAATCCCTGCTCTTGTGCCCAGCGCCGGTTGCCGTCGACCATGACCCCGATATGCCTTGGCATGTCGCTGGGCCTGAGTCCCGACTCAATCTGCTTTTCATAAAAGCGGTAGAGGACATTTCGCACCCCAAAAGGTTAGTCGAAACCCCCTTTTCACATTTTTGCCATAGCCTTTGAAGATGCAGCAGCCTGATCCGCTACACATCCCGCTCTCGGAGCTCAAGGGTTCCCTCCACCAGGATGAGCCGAGACCGTCGTGGCGTGGCTGGATACACACCGGCGTTCTTCCCTTTGTCGTTGCCGCTGGAATTCTGCTGATCGTGTTCTCCGAGGGAGTGGTGGCCAAAGGCGCAGCTGCCATTTACTTCGCAAGTTCCATACTGCTCTTTGGCAACTCCGCTCTTTACCACCGCTTTCGCTGGCGTCCTTTTATGAAGATGCTGCTGAAGCGGATTGACCATGCCAACATCTTCTTGCTCATCGCCGGCAGCTACACCCCAATGGCGGTCAGTGCTCTGGATAGCGACAAGGGTGTGGTGCTGCTAATTGCGGTCTGGGCGATAGCCGCCCTTGGCATTGGCTTTAGGGTCTTTTGGATTAACGCTCCGAGGTGGCTCTATGTCCCCATCTATCTGGCCATGGGTTGGATAGCCATCTTCTATGTGGTGGACCTGTGGAATGCCAGCTGGGTAATGATGCTGCTTGTTGCAATTGGTGGACTGCTCTACACGCTAGGAGCAATCTTCTACGGAGCTAAGTGGCCGGGTAAGAACGCTCGCCACTTTGGATTTCACGAAATCTTCCACGCTCTCACGGTGGCAGCATTCTTCTGCCACTGGACAGCTGCACTAATTATTGGTCTGGACCCGGTTCCGGGTTCTCTCGCCGGGGTTTAGCCGGAGGCGCAGGCCTATCGGGCTTCTTTAGCTCAATGTTGCCAAGCTCCTCTTCGGCCAATTTCTCCCTGATCTCTTGGCGGTAGCGGGTCTTGCGAATTCTCCGGTTCATGTCGAAGAACAACAGCACCGCAATGGCAGCCACGATAAAAGTGACGATGAAGCCGATTGTGCCGGGAGAGTTGTAGTTGTCATCAACAATCATCGGGGTCGAATCGACCAACGCGACTAGTGCGACAAGAAAGCTCATGCGACAAGTATTCCACCTAGGACGTAGCCTTGTTACATGCAGGACAAACAAGCCGAGATTCTGAGCGAGCGCTACGGGGTCAATAGAGCCCCAAGAAAAGGCTCCGCCAAGGTCCTGGGCTGGGTCGCCGTCATTGTCGCGACTGTCCTCGCCGGTCTCTTCGGCTATCTAAATTGGAGCCCTATTGGCACAACCGATATAGGTTTCCGCGTGATTAGCCCCTGGCAAACAGAGGTCGACTTTGAAATCCAGATGCCTGTTGGATCTGTTGCAACCTGCGGGGTAGAGGCTCTAAACAACTCATTTACACAGGTCGGCTACGTTCTTCTAGACCTCGGACCTTTTGAGCAGTCCACAACTCGTCACACAGTAAGCATCAACACCTACCAAGAGGCGGTTACGGGCTTGGTTGATGAGTGCACTCTGAGGTAACATTTTTCTAGCTCGCTACGCGAGCTTTTTCAATTCCCGGAAGTGACAAATGACCGACAACATTCTGCTAACCCAGGCAGCCTACGATCGACTCAGGGACGAGCTCGAGCAGCTGATTTTGGTTGAGCGCGGTGAGATTGCCAAGAAGATTCAAGAGGCTCGTGAAGAAGGCGACCTCAAGGAAAACGGCGGCTATCACGCCGCCAAAGAAGAGCAGGGCAAGCTTGAGGCCCGAATCAACCGCCTTGAGGAAATGCTGTCAAACGCTGAGATTGGTTCCGCTGACAGCTCAGACGGAATTGTAAAGCAGGGTCTGCTTGTCACCTGCCTGCTAAACGGCAGCGAGACGGAGTTCTTCCTGGGCAGCCACGAGATTTTTGAGGGCACTAAGTTTGAGCAGCAGATAGAGGATGGTGACCTCGACGTCTACAGTCCTGACTCTCCAATTGGCAAGGCCATTCTGGGCAAGAAAGTCAACGAAGAGGTTGGCTACACAGCCCCAAACGGCAAAACCATCACGGTCAAGGTTGTAAAGCTTTCGAACTTTGAGTTTTAGTTCTCAAAGAGTCTGGGCTTAAGTCCAGCCTTCTTTAGAGATTCGATGACCTCATCGCGATGAGCTTTACCCCTGGTCTCAACGCTTAGGTCTAGCTCTACCTCTGAGATCTCAAGGCCGTTTCCGTGACGGGTGTGGAGCACCTCAACCACGTTCGCGTGTGCAGAGGCAACTGCCTGAGCGGTTCTCACGAGCTGACCGGGGCGATCCGGAAGCATTACCGCAATGTTGGTGTAGCGGTCCGATGCGGCGAGCCCGTGACGAATCACCCTCTGAAGCAAAAGCGGATCGATGTTGCCACCGGAGAGAATCACAGCAGTCTTACCTTTGAGCTTTAGCTTCTTCGCGGCCAATGCGGCTGCGCCAACGGCACCTCCGGCCTCAACTACTAACTTGGAGCGCTCCATGACGCCAAGCATCGCCTTGGCAATCTCATCCTCGGTCACGGTGACAACCCGGTCAACATGACTCTTGATAATTTCAAATGGAACCTTGCCTGGCTTTGCGACAGCGATGCCGTCGGCGATTGTCGGGTTGATCTTGACCTCTACCGGCCTACCCGCCTTGAGCGATGCTGGATAGGCAGCTGCCTCTGAGGCCTGGACCGCATAGACCTTGATTTTCCTACCCATTTCTTTGGCCTTCAGCTTTGCCGCCAGTGCAACACCCGCGGCAAGCCCGCCGCCACCGAGACAGACAACGATGTTGTCAACATCCGGCATTTGCTCCATGATTTCAAGGCCGACTGTGCCCTGACCACGAACGATGTCGATGTGGTCGAAGGGCGGAATGAAAACCGCCCCGGTTTGCTCTGTGAAATCCTGAGCCGCAGCAAGCGTCTCGTCAAAGATTGCGCCCGTGAGCACCACATTCGCTCCGTAGTCAACAGTTGCTTGATACTTCGGTAGCGAGGCTCCGACCGGCATGAAGATTGTTGCCTTGATGCCAAGCAGCTTTGCGGCAAGAGCAACACCCTGGGCATGGTTGCCAGCAGAGGCCGCAACTACTCCACGCTTTTTTTCCTCGCTGCTTAGCTGGCTCATGAGGTTATAAGCACCGCGGACCTTATAAGATCCGGTCCGCTGCAGGTTCTCGCACTTGAAGAAGACTGGACTTCCGGTTAGCTCGGTAAGCCAGTGGCTTTCGAGCATGGGGGTCTTGGTTATCTGACCGCCGACTCTCTCAGCAGCCGCATAGAACTCGTCCAGAGTTGGCAGTTTGCTTGGAGCCATTTGAAACCTTCAATCAGAGAATGAGAGAAAGTCTAGCGATTAGAAGCCGCGACCGATTTGGGAAAGTCGCTCAACCCGCTTAGGGATGGGAGGGTGAGTGGAGAAGACCCTCTCAACTAGCCCCGGTTTTAGGGGGTCGTTGATGTACATGTGAGCCATCGCGGTGTTGGCCCGCTTCATGGGCTTGCCGAACTCCCCCAGCTTTTGAAGCGCTGAGGCAAGGCCATCCGGATAGCGGGTCATCTCCACGCCGGACGCATCGGCTAGGTACTCACGCTGCCTCGATACCGCAGCAGAGACCAGCGGACCAATAAGCCAGGCGATAATCCACCCCACAACACCTATGACAACCAAGAAGGCCATCATCTGGCCGTTGTTTCGGTTTCTATTGAAGGAGGAATACCACGCCATTCGAATTGCGATGTCTGCAAGGATGCCGATCGCCGAGACAAGTCCGAAAACTAGGGTTGAGACCCTGATGTCGTAGTTCTTAACGTGCCCAAGCTCGTGGGCCATCACACCCTCAAGCTCATTGTTGTCCATGATTTCCAACAAACCGGTGGTTGCGGCAACCACAGCATTTTCGGGGTTACGACCGGTGGCGAAGGCATTCGGTGCAGGGTCCTCAATGATGTAGACCTTCGGCATCGGCATGCCTTGGGAGATCGCCAGATTCTCAACAGTGTTCCAAAGCCTTGGATTGTCCCGCTTCTCAATTTGCTTCGCACCGCTCATGGCTATCGCAAGTCGTGATGCGGCAAAGTACTGGAAGATCGTGTAGCCAAGGACGAAGAGCACAATCAGAATCGCGCTAGATCCGTTTCCTGAGTAATACCCCCACCAAACAGCGAGAGCGGTAAGCAGCCCCACAAAGAGGCCAATTATTAGAACAGTGTTGCGCTTATTGGCAGCAATTGCCCGATACAAGCCCTACCCCTAGAAGTTGACTGTTGGTGGCTCCTGGATGCTAGCTGCATCCTCGACCTCAAAGAACTCGCGCTCAGTGAAGCCCAAACCACCTGCAAATACGTTGTTGGGGAACTGGACAATCTTGGTGTTCAGCTCGCGAACGCCGCCGTTGAAGAAACGGCGCGAGGCCATGATTTTGTCTTCGGTGTCTGTGAGCTCACGTTGCAGCTCCAGGAAGTTTGTCGATGCCACAAGCTGGGGGTAGGCCTCCGACACAGCAAACAGGCTCTTCAGAGCTCCCTGCAACATTCCCTCGGCCTGTGCGGCCTTAGCTGGGTGCTCCAGCGACTCCGGCGAAACCGTTGCGGCCCTTGCCTTCGTGACGTTTTCAAAGACCTCACGCTCGTGTGAGGCGTAGCCTCGAACAGTCTCAATAAGGTTTGGGATTAGATCCGCTCGGCGCTTGAGCTGAACAGTGATGTCGCTCCAAGCCTCGTCGACCCTGATCTTTAGGGCAACCAGTGCGTTGTAAGTAATCCAGAGGTAGATACCGACAACGGCAGCAATGCCTAGGACAATTAGCAGAATTTCCATTTCGCTCCTTTAGGGCCGTCTATCAGACTAGGCGAAAAAGCTAAACGTTTGCTGAGCATTTGGTGCCCCGAGTGGGACTCGAACCCACACTGTGGCGATTTTAAGTCGCCTGCCTCTGCCATTGGGCTATCGGGGCAAAACAAAAGGCCCGGGAGACCCGGGCCCATTGCTAGTAAAAACTACTTACCAGGCTTGGTGGCCCAGGTCTCAAAGAATAATCGTGGTGATCGAACTGCTTCGATGGTTACGAGGTCTCTTCCAAGCAGTGCGTTCCAAACCCAGCCCGCTACGACCCTAATCTTGCGCTCCCAGGTCGGCATAGCAAGGCCGTGATAGCCGCGGTGCGCAATCCAGGGCAAGAAACCGGTCATGCCAAAGTTTCCAACCTTGATGGCTCCGACGCCAATGCCGAGCCCCGCAACAGCACCAATTGTCTTCCAGCGATACTCACGAATCTGTTCGCCCCGGATGGTAGCGACGATGTTCTTGGCAAGAAGCTTGGCCTGGCGAACCGCGTGCTGAGCATTGGGAACGCAGTAGCCACCGACACCGCCACCGGTGAGGTCAGGAACGGCTGAGACATCACCAGCGGTCCAAGAACCCTCAATGGGCTCACCTTTGTCTAGAATCTGCAGCTTCGCATTGGCAATAATTCGGAAGCGCTCGTCAAGAGGGAAGCTCGAGTTCTTGGCAACCGGAGCCGCGGCCACACCAGCAGTCCAGATGATCAGGTTCGACTCCATGGTCTCACCCGTTGAAAGCTTGACAACACCCTTTTCGGCCGAGAGAACCTGGGTGTTGAGGTGAACGTATCCAGCCCGACGGTTGAGGTTGTTCACGACCCAATTGGCTGTTTTTTCATTCACCTCAGGCATGATGCGGCCAATGGCCTCGATTAGGTGGAATTGGACGTCGTCAAAGTCAATCTCTGGGTAGTAGCGAAGCAGGTGGGTAGCGGCACTTCTTAGCTCGGCAAACGCCTCGATGCCGGCAAAGCCGCCGCCAACAACAATCACGGTTAGAAGCCTTTGACGAAGCTTTGAGTTCTTGGGCAGCGCAGCTGCACGTTCGAAGTTTCCGATGAGGCGGTTTCTCACTTCAACAGCTTCCTCGATGGTCTTTAGACCAATTGCCTCTTCCGCGATGCCCTTGATTGGGAAGGTTCTGGTGACCGCACCAGCCGTCATCACGATTTGGTCGTACTCGATGACCATGTCCTTGCCACCATCAACGCCGATGGTTGCCTTGCGAGTTTTGTGGTTGACCTTCTGCAGCTTGCCCGAGACCATGTTGGTTTTCTTGAGGTGCTGACGGTGAGAAACAACTACGTGCCTTGGCTCGATTGATCCCGCTGCGACCTCTGGAAGAAAAGGCTGATAGGTCATGTATGGAAGTGGGTCAACCATGGTGACCTCAGCCTCATTGCGGCCAAGCAGCTTCTCAAGCTTCCATGCGGTGTAGAAGCCTGCGTAGCCACCTCCGATGATCAGAATTCGCTGCGGTGGCTTCGGGTTAGTAACCTCTTGCACGATTGCCGGTGGAGTCTTTGACTTTGTGGTCGCGACGGTCATGAGCCTTCTTTTGTAGTGCTTGCTTGCTTCTTCTTACCCCGTCTCAAACTGTTGAAAATGAGAACTGCTAGCAACAGCGCTATGGGTAACAAAAGATAGGTTAGCGGATTCAGCCCAGGGTCCGCCTCCTGAATCTCTGGCTCGGCAGCAGATTCCTCGGCCTCAGTTTCCGTTCCTGGCAAAGTTGGAACAATCAACTCTGCCTCATCGTCCGAGGCCTGAGCTGGTCGGTAAAGCTCTACCCACTGCGCTAGCGAGCCCAAAGGGTTTGAATCCGACACCGCGCTTGAGTCGACGGCTGCAATGGGATCAATTAGGCCATAGCCGTAAATGCCGTCAAACCCAGGGTCACCAAGATCGACGGCAGTTGAAATAACTCGCTGGATGATGTCATTGGCGCTTGCGACCGGGTCCGCCTGCCGCATCAGTGCCACAAGACCGGTCACAATTGGCGCGGCAGCAGAGGATCCCTCCCAGGTTTCTATTTCGCCCCCTGGAAAACTACCCAGCATGTCGATGCCGGGGGCTGCAACAGCAACACCGATACCGCCGGCCCCAGCACTCGAATTGACATTGCCGGCTTTGTCGACAGCAGTCACTGATAGCACGCCCGGAATGGTGGCGGGGGCTGTGGCATAGCTCTGGGCCTCGCGGTTGCCACTGGCTGCGACTATGACGACATCACTTTCAAACGCGTAGAGGAAGGCTTCGTCCCAGCTTGCCGGCCAGCGCTCTGAATTGCGCGAGAGCGAGAGGTTTATCACGCTCGCCCCATTGTCGACCGACCAGATGATTGCCTGCGCAACCTGCGCATCGGTGTCGGCTCCATCTACTCCTAGCCCCACCGACACCGCCAGGAGCTCAACACCTGGAGCTACTCCGATAACTCCCCCACTGATCCTGCCCTGCCCAGCAATCAAGGAGCTGACCATGGTGCCGTGGAAACCTCCAGGGCCAACCGGTGCCGTCCCATCCGGGGTCCCAATGCCAGAGAAGTCGGCTCCGCCTATGACAATGCCGGCAAGGTCGGGATGCTCGTCATCGACACCGGTGTCGATGACCGCAACCCGGACACCGCTGCCGTCAAGATTGACCTCGGAGAATCCCAGATCTTGAAGCCACCAGTGGTCACTAAGGGTTGCGCTCGAGGTTAGAAGGAGCGTGGTGAGAGCAAGTGCAATTAGACGCAAGTGCACTCCTTTGGCGACCAGGTGAGCTCTGCGAGCGCTAAGTCCCCAACGGGGTTCACACCAGGTCCCTTTGCCAAGGAGTGGGCAACAAGTGAGTGCAGGCACTTAATACGCGTGGGCATGCCACCGGCTGAGATTCCTTCAATCTCTTCAACCTTGGCGATTTCTGCCCTTTCCAAGACGTAGCTCTCGTGGGCCTTTAGGTAGTTGGAGCTGAGCTCCTCGTCCACAGCCAGCTGGTCTTGAATTCTTGCCATATAGCCGGATGCCTCAAGTGTCGACACGGCTGCGGTGGCGGCCGGCTGGGTCAGGTAGTAAAGAGTAGGAAAAGGAGTTCCATCCTCCAGGCGGGGCTCGGTTTTTACAACCGTTGGCCTCCCGCAAACGCAGCGTGCAGAGACCTCAACTATGTTTCGCGCTGGCCTACCAAGTTGACGAGAGACTTCAGCAACATCCTCGGCTGAAAGACTCACTCTTCCTCCGGCTGTTCCAGTGCCGATCTCAAGAAGGTCTCTAAAAGCGAGTCCACCCAGTTGTCTTCAGCCGCGGACACCTCGGCGCTAATCTCGTCTGCGCTTCGGCGCTCCGATAGCAGAGCACCAACAGTTCCAGAGGTGTCGGAGAAGTCCATCCCCTCGGAGTCCATCACCAGGTATGAAACCTCACCGGGAAGCACGTAGTAGAGGCGATCTCGAGCTTGAGAGCGAATGTAAACAGGGTCCTGCCAGCGGTCTCGCTCGGCTTGCATCTCCTCAACTGCCGCCTCGGCCTGGGCAATGCTCTGTTCCATCTCAACAATTTCACGGCGCTGATCGAGGTAGGTCTGGACGTCCTGGGAGACGATAAAGGTGCCTAAAACAATCACAGAAATCAGGCTCACCCAGCTGCTATTGAGCCGGAGCATGCGCAGCATCAATTTGCCCTGAGTCAGGGCAACGGGAACCTTAGGCTCTTTTTTTGTTGACTGCGCCATATCTCAAGAAGTTTAGGAGCAGCCGCCTAACTTGCGGCTATTTGCCTGCGGCGAATCTTGGGAACGCGGCGGTGCCGGCATAGCGGGCAGCGTCCGCAAGCTCCTCTTCGATTCTGAGCAGCTGGTTGTACTTAGCAACCCTCTCACTACGAGCCGGAGCGCCTGTCTTAATTTGACCTGCGTTGGTGGCAACCGCTAGGTCGGCAATGAAGGTGTCCTCGGTCTCGCCGCTACGGTGAGAGATGATGGCCTTCATTCCGTTTTGCTGAGCCAGAGAAACAGCATCCATGGTCTCGGTGAGGGTTCCAATTTGGTTCACCTTCACCAAAATTGCATTGCCCGCGGCCTCGTCTATGCCTCTCTGGAGCCTCTCGGGGTTTGTGACGTAAAGATCATCTCCGACAAGCTGGACCTTGCTACCAAGCTCCGCGGTGATCTTGGTCCAACCGGCCCAGTCATCCTCAGCAAGCGGGTCCTCAATTGAGACCAGTGGGTAGGCGGCAAGAAGCTCCGCGTAGTAGGCAATCATGTCCTCGGCACTGCGCTTTGAGCCCTCGAAGTTGTAGCTTCCACTCTTCTCGTCATAGAACTCGGTCGAGGCAACATCAAGGGCGAGAGCGATCTCGTCGCCGAGCTTGTAACCGGCTAGCTTGATCGCTTCTGCAATCAAATCGAGGGCAGCACGGTTGTTTGGAAGGTCTGGTGCGAAACCACCCTCGTCACCAAGGCCGGTGGCAAGACCGCGCTCAGCGAGAAGTTTCTTGAGGTGGTGGTAAACCTCAGTTCCCCAGCGAAGCGCATCGGAGAAGGTCTCGGCTCCGTGAGGGACGATCATGAATTCCTGGATGTCCACACCGTTGTCAGCGTGTGCGCCACCGTTGATGATGTTCATCAGCGGAACTGGCAAAACAAAGGCGTTCGAGCCGCCAAGGTAGCGGTAAAGCGGCAAACCGGAAGAGTCGGCTGCTGCCCTGGCATTTGCTAGGGAGACACCAAGAATCGCGTTAGCTCCAAGCTTCTTTTTGTTGCTGGTTCCATCAACGGCAATAAGTGCGGCGTCAACAAGCCTCTGGTCGGTGGAATCGAAATCAACAAGGGCCTCATCGATAACCTCGACGACCGCGGCAACAGCCTTCTGCACGCCCTTACCTAGGTAGTAGTCCTTGTCGCCATCTCTGGACTCGTGAGCCTCGAAGGCTCCTGTTGATGCACCCGAGGGCACTGCAGCTCGACCAAAAGAATCGTCTGAGAGCAGAACCTCAACCTCAACGGTTGGGTTGCCTCTCGAGTCTAGAATCTCGCGAGCGCCGATTGCGGTGATGATTGACAAGGGAATCTCCTCTTAGTTTCAAAATTATTTTCTGGAGAAAACTTCGTTGGCTTCTAAGCCAAAGTCTAGCGTTTAGGCAAGAGAGCGGATTTCTAACTCTTGTCGCGATGCGGCCTGATAGGCAAAGAACTCATAGCCATTTGCCGCAAGCTCCTCCAGCTGAGCTTTAATGTTCTTGGCCTTTCGCTCCAGCCTGACGCTGTAGCCCTCGGCGATGAGCTCTTCTTGCAGGCTCATGGCCCCGGCGAAGTCATCTTCAATCAAGACAACAAGTGATTTTCCCTTGTTGGAATCGATCTCGGAAAGCTCGATGATTCGCTCAATGCCAAGTGAGATGCCTGCAGCTGGAGTGTCGGTGCCAGCCCAGCGTCCGACCATCTCGTCATAGCGACCACCTCCGCCAATCGAGGACTCAGCACCTGGATATTCGATCTCGAAAATTGCGCCTGTGTAATAACCCATACCCCGAACCAGGCTGGGGTCGTAGCGGAGTCTTGCCGCGTCATCTCCAAGCTTTTGAACCCAAGCAAGTTCTTCCGGCCAATCGGACACATCGGCTGAGAGCCAGGCGCTCACCTTCTGAGCGGATTCTGTGCCCCAACTCTCGGCAATTTCCTCAACTACCTTCGCCAGGCCAATCTTGTCGAGCTTGTCGATTGCGATCATGGCCCTATCCTGATCCGCACTGATTCCTGCGGCATCAAGCTGCGTCTTCAGAAGCCTTCGGTCGTTAACGCGAATAGTTGCCTTGGAAAGGCCGATGGCATCCAGTGCTGCGAGTGAGGCCGAGATTAGCTCCAGCTCGGCTAGCTCACTGGGTTCTCCCAAAATGTCGATATCGCACTGCAGAAATTGACGGTAACGACCCTTCTGGGGTCTCTCGGCTCGCCAGACCGGACCAACTTGAATCGCCTTCAAAACCCGAGGCAGGCTCGCTCGATTACTAGCGAAATATCTGGTTAGCGGGACAGTGAGGTCAAACCTGAGTCCGAGGTCTGCAAGCTCTTTACCCTCGGAAACTGCCCTTTCAAGCTCTTCACCGCGCTTCAGGACCTTGAATACCAGCTTCTCGTTATCGCCGCCCTGACCCGATGAGAGTCGCTCGATAGCCTCGACCGCAGGGGTCTCGATCTCCTGAAAGCCCCTTGCTGCATAGGTCTCACGGATAAGCGAAATCAGCTGCTCACGCTTTTGTTTCTCCGCGGGCAGCAAATCTCGCATTCCGCGAGGGGGATTTACGCTTGGCACCCAACCAGTTTGGCACAGCAACAACTAATCACCTTGATTGCTTGCTAGCTCGCCTTGGTTTTCGCACTGACCTTAGTAATCTTTCTGCCATGGAAGAACTAGCAAAGCGGGGCAGGGGAAGGCCGGTAACAACAGACCCCGGTGCAGTTGGGATGACCGCACTTCGACTCTTCATTGATAAGGGCATCGACAACGTCACCATGGACGATGTCGCAGAGGCCGCTGGCATTTCCCGCTCCAACCTATTTCGCATATTTGCCTCTAAATCCGCAGTTGTCTGGGGAGGCATGCACCTGTTCAATGTTGAGCTGGCAAAAAAACTTGAGGCAAACCCAGAAACCGACATCGTGAGGCTCCTCCATACATCCTGGGTCGAGGCCATGCACCTCCTTGATGATTCCCTAGAGACTGTGAGGCTCAGGCTCAAGCTAATTGCGAGCTCTCCTGAGATCTACGGCTGGGGGCACGGTCAGCTCGAAGAGGCACGAAGCGTGATTGAAAAGAAGGTGAGCGAACTCACCGACGACCCCATGCGACCAAGGGTTTTGTCCTCAGCGTTGATTTCGGTCTCAATGGCAATTCTGGTTTGGTGGGCCGAGACTGATGACCCTAGAACCCCGTCCGAAGTCCTTGATGCTGGATTCAGCGACTTCGAGGCTGTCTTTTCCTAGCTATCGGCTAGGCCGACCACACCAGCATCGGTCGCATCGGAAAGCTCGCTAGCTCGTATTTCAACCTGAAGCTCCCTGGTTGCCTGCCTTAGTGCCCGCTCAGGATCGAGACCGACCGCCCTGGCGCTAGCAACTATTGCGAGCAGGAGCTTACCTAGGTCTTCCTCGCTCTCCATTGGCACCACCGGCTCGCTCTGCTTTTCTAAAATGCCGGCCTTCTCCGCCTTGCCCATGACCTTGTTTGCAAGGGCCAGCGCCGGCATTGCCTGCGGCACACCATCCAAGATCGAAGTCCTTCCGGGCTTCTCCTTCTTCTTGTGAGCATCCCAGTTCTGCATCACATCGTCGCCGGTCTCGGCGGCATAGGCTGCGAGTTCTTCCTTGGTCCCAAAGACGTGAGGGTGACGTGAGCGCATCTTGTCCTCCATGAACTTGGAAACATCTTCTAGATCAAAAGGCTCTCCGAGCGTCCCGCCGGAGGCGAGGTCGGAGTGAAAGATGACTTGGTAGAGAACGTCGCCAAGCTCCTCTAGAACTTCGTCCCGGTTGCCGGTCTCAATGGCCTCGATGAGCTCATAGGTCTCCTCGAGTAGATACTGAATCAGTGACTGATGGGTTTGCTCGGCGTCCCATGGGCATCCGCCAGGAGCCCTAAGTTGGTGTGCTGTTCGAATCAGACTTGCTAGCTTCTCCATAAACCTTTGCCAATCGCTCAAAAAGGACCTCAACCCAGTCAATCACCTCTTGGTCGCGAATTGTCTCGCCCTCACTGTTTTGCGGGATTGTGATGCTCAAAACCGAAGCGGACTTTAGGTATTTCGCGCTCGGATAGTAATGAGATAGCACGACAAGCCCCGCATCCTCTAGCACCACCCCGGTTAGCTTCGCCTGAATGCCCAAGAGATTAACATCGGCCAGACCTAGCCGGTTAGCGATCTGGCGCAGCCTAGTTACGGCAATGAGGTTTCTAACGGGCTGAGGTGGTTTGCCAAATCGATCTGTTAGCTCGGCAAGAATTTCGTCGAGAGCCTTTTCAGTTGCCTTTGCTCCAGACTCGCTCGAAAGCCTGTGATATGCCTCCAGGCGAAGTCGTTCGCTGTCGACATATTCCAGTGGGAGCCTGGCGTCTACCGGTAATTCCAGCTTGAGCTCTGCCGGAGACTGCACAGTCTCTCCCCTGAATTCGCTAACAGCCTCGGCAATCATGCGCAGGTAGAGGTCGAAACCAACTCCGGCGATATGTCCCGACTGTTCGCCACCGAGCAGATTGCCAGCACCCCTAATTTCAAGATCCTTCATCGCCACCTGCATGCCGCTGCCGAGTTCGTTGTTTGTGGCGATGGTGGCGAGTCTGTCGTGGGCAGTTTCACTTAGCGGCTGGGACGGGTCGTAGAAGAAATAGGCGTAGGCGCGCTCGCGAGAGCGGCCAACCCTCCCCCGGATCTGGTGCAATTGGCTCAGTCCAAAACGCTCCGCGCGATCAACGATGAGGGTGTTTGCATTTGGGATGTCGATGCCGGTCTCGATGATTGTGGTTGAGACCAACACATCAAACTTTCGCTCCCAGAAGTCCATCACAACCTGCTCCAGCTGGTCCTCCGGCATTTGGCCGTGTGCGACACCAATCCGGGCCTCAGGAACCAACTTGGCAAGGGCGGAGGCCGCAGAATCTATGCTCGCGACCCGGTTGTGAACAAAAAACACCTGACCCTCGCGGATTAGCTCTCGGCGGATAGCCGCCGCCACCTGCTGCTCGCTATAGCCCCCGATGAAGGTCAGGATTGGCTGGCGCTCCTCGGGTGGGGTGGCAAGGGTGGACATCTCCCTGATGCCGGTAACCGCCATCTCCAGCGTTCTCGGAATTGGCGTCGCGCTCATAGCCAACACATCCACATTGAGCTTTAGGTCCTTGATCTTTTCCTTGTGCTCAACTCCAAAGCGCTGCTCCTCGTCGATTATCAAAAGGCCAAGGTCTCGAAACTTCACATTCCCAGATAGCAGCCGATGGGTGCCAATGACCATGTCCAGTGCCCCCGATTCAAGACCGGCCAATACCTTCTTCGCCTCGGCTGCACTCTGGAATCTCGACAGCGCCCCCAGGTGAACCGGAAAACCCGAGAACCTGGCCCTGAAGGTCTCAAAGTGTTGCGAGACCAACAAAGTGGTGGGAACCAACATCGCAACCTGTTTGCCTTCCTGGATGGCCTTGAAGGCTGCTCTGAGGGCAACCTCGGTTTTGCCATAGCCCACATCACCTGCAAGCAGCCTGTCCATGGGGACCGAGCGTTCCATGTCCCGCTTTACTTCGTCGATGGTGGTGAGTTGGTCGGGTGTCTCCTGAAACTCAAAGGCGTCCTCGAGCTCCTTCTGCCAGGGTGTATCGGAGCCAAAGGCATGGCCCTTGCTCTTCATGCGAGCGGAGTAGAGCTTTACGAGGTCAATGGCTATCTTGCGAACGGCCTTGCGAGCGTTTCCCTTGGCCCTTGCCCAGTCCGTGCCCCCCATCTTCGAAAGCACCGGTGCCTCTGCACCGACATACCTAGATAACAGGTCGAGCTGATCGGTGGGAACAAACAAGGTGTCCGCCGGGTAGCCACGCTTTGGCGGGGCGTAATCAATTACCAGATACTCCCTGACCTGACCGCGGTTATCTCGCTGCACCAACCGATTGAACCTGCCGACCCCGTGAATCTCGTGGACGACATAGTCGCCTGGCTTGAGCTCAAGTGGGTCTACCTGCTGGCCCCTTCTGGGTGCAAGCTTGCGCTGGGTGGGACTGAGGTAGTTCTGGCTAACCCCAAAAAACTCCTGCTCGGTGATCACGGTTAGCGACTGCTCTGCAAGGGCAAACCCGCTGGGCAGAGAGGCAATCGTGACGACGACCTGCCCAGCAGTCGCGGATTTCACCGCCTCACTAAATGAGACTGGGACACCTGCCTCGCCGAGTATCTCAACGAGCCGGTCCGCGGTGCCATGACCCCTTGCGGTAATGACTAGAGCCTGTCCCGCACCAATCTGATCCAGCACCCAGTCGATAGCCGACTCTTGAGTCAACGGGGGTATCTCTCGCAGTCCGAGGTCCTTGCTGGATTCGGCAGCAAGTGAGTTCATCTTGATCAGGGCGTGCCTAGGAGCGACCAAGTCAATAAAGTCGCTGAGTTCATAGAATCCGCCACCGGAGAGGTCTATGGGTGCGTTGCTGCCCTCAATTGCCGCGTCCCAGGCCGCATGCAGAAACTCTTGATTGGTTTCAACGAGGTTCTTTGCCCGGAGACTAAGCCGCTCAGGATCTAAGAGCACCACTGGAGAATTCGGGTTGAGGTAGTCGGTCACCGGCCCCATACCGCTTGCCAACACAGGTGCTAGCGATTCCATGCCGGTAACCGGGATGGCGTTAGAAATCTTTTCGAGCATCTCAGTTAGCTGCGGAAACTCTGCCGCCATCTCGCGCGCCTTAGAGGCCACCTGAGGCGTGATTAGCAACTCTCTCGCCGGATAGATGTCTATTGCTTCGAGCTTGGTTGCCAACGAGCGCTGATCAGCAACCTGAAACTCTCTGATCTCCTCAAGCTCATCGCCAAAGAACTCGAGCCTCACCGCATGCTCGGCGGTGGTGGGAAACACATCCAGAATCCCACCTCGAATCGAGAACTCGCCCCTGCGAGTCACTAGGTCGACCCGCTCATAAGCAATCTCGATGAGCTTTAGGGTCAGCTCGGGAAGTAGGTAGTTCTGGCCGCTAATAATCTTTAGCGGCGGGTGATCGCTCAGTCCTCCGACCACAGGCTGCAGTGCTGCCCTGACCGAAAGTGAAAGCAGCACTGGGTGGCCAGCTTCCTGCTTTCTTAGCTCAGCAAGTCGGTGCAGGGCCTGCATTCTCTGACCAACAACCTGAGGCGAGGGAGAGAGGCGTTCGTGAGGGAGGGTTTCCCAGGAGGGAAAGTTGATCACCTCAAGAGAGGCAACCAGATCGCTAAGAGCTGCTGCTGCCTCCTCGGCTGACCTGCCGGAAGACGAAACCACGACAAGTGGAGACTTTGCGGCGCTAAGCATTGCGGCCAGGGCAACCAGGTGAGTCTTGGCAGGGGCAAAGAGCTCTGAGGACTTGAGATTCCGCGCAGGCTCAAGCGAACGCGCGGATGCGGCCGCAGAAATCAGTGAGCGGATGGTCACAGAGGAAGTCTAGGACTCAATCAGTTGGGCTACTTTTTCGCAGGCATTTTCAATCAGCGAGGGCAGTTCCTTGCGCTCTGAGGCCGAAAAATCTTTCAACACAAAGTCCGCCACTGGCAGCTGACCAGGAGGTCGACCTATTCCGAAACGAACCCGATGGTAATTGGTGCCTACCTTTGCCGAGATGTCACGCAGCCCGTTGTGGCCAGCATGACCGCCGTCAAACTTGGCCCGGATGTCTGAGTACTCAAGATCAAGCTCATCGTGAATAACTATGAGGCGGGTCGCATCCAGCGAATAGAACTTGAGGAGCTTTGAAACAGGATTGCCAGAGAGATTCATGAATGAGGTGCTTTTGGCAAGCACAATCTTGCTGCCGCCAACCATTTTGTATTCGGCTATCAGTGACCCTGATTTGTGGGAGCGAAAGCCAACGCCGAATTTCTTTGCGAGTTCATCGACAACCATCTGGCCGATGTTGTGGCGATTGTTTTGGTAGCCGGGCCCAGGATTACCGAGCCCGACCACCAACCAAATTTCGTTACTCTGCAGACTCTGATTCTTCTGCGGCTGCTGCTGGCTCTTCGCCCTCAGCGGCTTCAGTCTCTGCAGCAGGCTCTTCATCAGCAACTCCGGCTCTGGTCTCAACAACCGAAGCTACCAGCTCATCGCTTGCAAGCTCCATAATGACGCCGTCTGGGACGTTGAGGTCACTAACGGTGTAGTGGTGGCCTGCTGGGTTCTCCTTCGAGATCTCAAGCTCGATGAACTGTGGAATGTGAGTGGCCTCCGCTTCGACCTTGACGGTCTTGTGCTCGAGGTCAACAACGGTTCCACCCATAGGCTCTCCGATAACGTGGACAGGAACCTCCACGTGAACCTTCTCACCCTTTTTGACCTCTACTAGGTCAACGTGCTCAATCACCTGAGTCACTGGGTCCTTGGCAGCACTCTTCACAAGCACCAGCTCTTCTTTTCCCGCAATTTTTAGCTCGAGCAGCGCGTTCTTCATGCGCAGCGCTAGAGCAACCTCGTGGGCTGGCATGTGGATGTGGCGGGTGGCATTGCCGTGGCCGTAGATAACGGCTGGGGTGCGCTGTGCGGCACGAAGCTTACGAGCTGCGCCTTTACCAAAGCTCTCGCGGACTTCTGCTTCAATCTTGGTCTCTGACATCTTTTCCTCTAATCACGTGGCGAGGAAAAGGACCCCGTCGATTACGGACACTTGTGTATCCCTCGCCGCTGAACAGCTTGAAGACTAACCGATTAGCGCAGCGCTCTCAAGCCCCAGCGCAATATCAGTGCCACGGTCAAAACCGTTGCGCCAACCAGCAATCCCCCAAACGGCACGCTTAGCCCCAACAGCACACTCAACCCCAGGCCAACAAGGTTGAGCCACTTGGCCCTTTGAGTCTCGCTTCTAGGCTGGCGATAGGCCGCTAGATTCGCGATCGCGTAGTAACTCAAAATGGCAAAAGATGACAGCCCGATGCTCAGAAGGATGCTCCCGGAGACCACTAGCAGAATCACAAGCAGAGAAATTATGACCTCGGCGAGCGCTGGAGATCCGTTCTTGAGCTTTTTGGAGAGCACTTTGGGAAGCTCGGCATCGCTTGCCATCTCCGAGGCTGTCCTACTCATACCTGCAAGCAGCGCTAGCAATGAGCCCAGGGTGGCGACCGCGGCGAAGATAGAAACAACACTGCCCTCGATGCCCAGCGCAACACCTGCAAGGTCGGCAATTGGAGTTAGAGAACCCGCAAAGCTAGGGCCGAGTTTCAGCATCAACACCAGCGCTAGCGCAAGGTATGTCACAAGCACGATTGCCAGAGAGATCCGGATTGCCGAGGGAACGGATTTCTCTGAGTCCCTAACCTCACCTCCGAGGGTCGCAACCCTTGCATAACCGGCGAACGCGAAAAAGAAAAGTGAAGCTGCCGTGAGGACTCCGGGGAAACCTCCGGCAGTCATGGTTCCTTCAGCCGGCTCGGCAACCAGTCCCGCCAAGATCAGCACGGTAAGGAAGCTGAGGGTAATGGTCGCCAAGACCTTGGATCCAAATGCGGTT
>JADHKY010000077.1 GCA_016780945.1 Aquiluna sp.
GGAGAGTCTTCTCCGCGATTGCCTCGCGCATTTCCGGGAGGCCGACAGCTGGTGTGTAGCGGTGGTTCTTTGGGTCACTGACTGCCCTGAGGGCTGCCTCGACTATGTTTTGGGGAGTCTCGAAGTCCGGTTCTCCTGCGGCATAAGAAATTACGGGCCTGCCCTGGGCTTTTAGAGCCTTGGCTTTGCTGTCAACCTTGAGGGTCGCACTTTCCGCAATAGCGAGCATTTTCTTAGAGATTCGAGAGCTAGACATGCTCTTCAGAATACTTGGGTTTCTCCCCATCACAGCGGGGAATTCGCCGTTGCATCAAAGTCAAAAGGGCCCTAGACTTTGACAAGTTGACATCTGCCAAAAACTAATCTGGCGAAAATCATAAATCTAGATTCAATCTAGAAGTGTGTCTTTCTCAGGTGGCTCTTGAAACCAAGCCTTGGGCCTGTTCTTGGTTGATGGCGATGGCAACTTTAGGGCGGTAGTTCAATTGGTAGAGCAGCGGTCTCCAAAACCGCAAGTTGCAGGTTCGAGTCCTGTCCGCCCTGCGAAACACTAGGAAGGTAACCAAGTGGCAGAAGAGAACGAGAAGGCTTCGGAAGATCTGGTCGAAAAGGCCAAAGCTGATGCCGAGAAAGCTCGCAACCCGATTCAGCGCGCTGCGCTATTTATCAGGCAGGTGCTTGCAGAGCTTGGCAAGGTAACCAAGCCGACCCGCCAGGAGCTGGTCAAGTTCACCGGCGTAGTGCTGGCATTCGTGGCCGTGGTCATGGTGATCATCTCTGCCCTGGACTGGGTGTTCCTAAACGTAGTGACTTTTGTTTTCGCAGATTAGTTAGAGGTAGTTAGTTGTCAGATTTGAATTTCAGTGACTCTGGTGTCGACCAGGCCGATGCACCAGCTGAGGCCGTCGAGACCCCAGAGGCGCCAGAGACCCTAGAGGTTACCGAGACTGTCGAGCCAGCTGAGGCAGTTGACGCAGGTGAGCCGGTGGAGATTGGCGAGCCTGCGGTCGATGAGAATGTTGACCTTGATGCCACCGACCTGGCTCAGGCCGAGAGCGAGCAAGAGCACGAGATGGACGGCTTCCAAATCGAGGAGCCAGCGGTTGCAGCCGAGCCAGAGGTCGAGCAAGAGGACCCATACCGTAAGTTCCGTGAGGAGCTTCGCACTCAGCCAGGCAAGTGGTACGTAATCCACTCCTATGCAGGCTACGAGCGCAGGGTCAAGCAGAACATCGAGGTTCGTAAGGCATCACTTGCAGGTGGCGACGAAGTTTTCCAGGTCGAGGTCCCAATGGAAGAGACCATTGAAATCAAGAACGGCCAGCGCAAGCTGGTGACCAAGGTTCGCGTCCCCGGCTACGTTCTGGTTCGCATGGACATGACCGAGGACAGCTGGGCACTTGTTCGTCACACCCCAGCCGTAACCGGATTCGTTGGCAACTCCCAGCACCCAACCCCGCTTCGTCCAAACGAGGCCTTTGAGATGCTGAAGCCACTTTTCACCCCAGAGGAGACCGAAGAGGTTGCAGCCGCCAAGGCAGCTGGCACCTTCACAGGCGGCAAGGCAAAGAGCAAGGCTGTGCCGATGACTATCGACTTCCAGGTTGGCGAGAGCATCCTTATCAAGGATGGTTCGTTTGCAGGCCTCCCTGGCACAATCTCGGAGATCAAGCCCGAATCGGGCAAGGTCACCGTACTGGTTTCGCTCTTCGAGCGAGAGACTCCAGTTGAGCTGTCCTTTGACCAGGTCGGCCCACTGAACTAAGGAAAGAAGAAAATGGCACCGAAGAAAAAAGCTGTCGGACTGATCAAGCTTCAGATCCAGGCGGGCGCTGCTAACCCAGCACCTCCAATTGGACCTGCTCTAGGTCAGCACGGCGTGAACATCATGGAGTTCTGCACTGCCTACAACAATGCCACCGCTGACCAGCGGGGCAACGTTGTCCCAGTGGAGATCACCGTCTATGAAGACCGTAGTTTCGACTTCGTCCTAAAGACCCCACCAGCTGCTGAGCTAATCAAGAAGGCAGCCGGAGTCAAGAAGGGTAGTGCTACCCCTCACACGGACAAGGTCGCACACCTAACCAAGCAGCAGGTCGAGACCATTGCTGAGGCCAAGATGAAGGACCTCAACGCAAATGATCTTGAAGGTGCTGCAAAAATCATCGCCGGAACCGCCCGCTCAATGGGCATCACCGTCGACAAGTAAAACCCCGATAAAGCTCGTGGGAGGGGTCAGCTTCCCCACCAACCACGGACTGTGACCGAAAAGGAAAAGCAGAATGGCAAAGCGCTCAAAGGCATATCTAGATGCCGCAAAGAAAATCGTAGAGGGACGTTTTTACTCCTCAGCGGAGGCAGCAGGACTAGCTGTTGAGACCGCCGGAGCAAAGAAGAACTCAACCGTAGAGGTTGCCCTCAAGCTTGGGGTTGACCCAAGAAAAGCCGACCAGATGATTCGTGGCACGGTTTCCCTTCCTCACGGAACTGGCAAGACCGCCAAGGTAATTGTGTTTGCTACAGGTGCCGCAGCAGACGCAGCCCGGGCAGCCGGAGCCGACGAGGTTGGAGATGACGACCTCATCGCAAAGGTAGAGGCCGGTTGGACCGACTTCGACTCGGCAGTTGCAACCCCAGACCTAATGGGCAAGGTTGGACGCCTGGGTAAGGTTCTAGGTCCTCGTAACCTAATGCCAAACCCAAAGACCGGAACTGTCACGATGGACACCGCCAAGGCAGTCACCGACATCAAGGGCGGAAAGATTGAGTTCCGCATCGACAAGCAGTCAAACCTTCACTTCATTGTTGGCAAGGCAAGCTTCTCTGCGGATCAGCTAACAGACAACCTGAATGCTGCGATGGATGAGGTTGTAAGGCTCAAGCCTTCGACCTCTAAGGGCAACTACATCCAGAAGGGTGCTGTCTCGACCACCTTCGGTCCTGGCATCCCGCTAGACGTCTCGGTTTACTAAAGATCTAAGCCACCTCGTAAGCGCCAGCGTGCTTGCACAATCATCTTGGTTGTATGCAATCACCTGGCGCTTTAGGTTTTCTGCGGCTGCTTTGTCGGTTTCGAGTGCAGAGAGATACTGGTCGTAGTGCTCCATTGAGCCCATGGCCTCTTTGACGTCTGAGGCCCTATCGAAGCTGTAGTAGTTCTCGAGTTTTTTAATGCTGTAGCTCTCTTGAGAGATCATGATCGAGGCCTTGACTAGTTTGTAGAGGTCAACGAACACACCTTTATCTATTAGCTCATTCACCTCATGCTGATAGCAGCCGTAGCGCTCCGCAAGCTTTTTCAGGGCAGCCTGCTCGTAGTTTGCGTAGTGATAGACCTTGGCATCTGGATACTGCTGCAGGCGGTTCATCAGCTCATGCATGAACCTCTCAAATACCTCGCGTTCTTCTTCTCGCGTGTCCGCCCAGTCCGCGTGAAACTTTTCGCCGTCAGCAATTGAGGTGTAGCCAAAGAGATACTCGAGCCCTCCAGGTTCTCCAAAGAAGGTGAAGCCCTCCAGATCAAAAAAGATGTCTCCAGGATTCTCTGCCGGCAGCTTATTTAGCTCCGCAGGATTTATGACCTCAACAATGTGTTCACCGGTGTCGTAGGTGTGCTGCTGAAGCCTTGCCTGGCGAGCAAGCTTTTGCACCTGCTCATTTGAGAGCTTGTCGGTGGGCTCTTCGCGGGGTGCCAGTTGAGCCAGAGTCTTGACGCCACTGCGATGGAGCGACTCGATCTGGGGCCTGGTGATTCCGGCAACAAGCTGCAGGTGATTGTTCTGGCGCCTTTCGTGCTCGCAGAGCTCCGGGTATTCGCAGATGTCGCAGTAGCTCGAGGCGTCACAGATCAGCTCGCCAATATCTTCGACTCGCTGTGGATCCTCATCGATAAAGCTAAATACCTTCTTGAGGTAGCTGTTGCGCTCTTGAACCATCTGGGCAATTAGCGGTTCTGCGGCAAAGGCCGCAAGCTCCCTGGAACCAAGAATCAAGCCGTGATTCTGCTCGGCCGCGTAGCCGAGTTCCTTGAGGACATCTGCATAGAGCCCGACCTGGGTCTGATACTCGGGTTTGGGGGAAGAGGAAAGCTTGGCATCCCAGGCGGTGTAGCCACCAGACCAGCCGTCCACCTGATGCGCACTCAAGCCGCCCTCTGTGAACTCAAACCGGTAGTCGCTGCGCAGGAGGAAGTCGGGTCTTCCGGAAAAGGCCATGGCCCCGGAGCCTCCCTGCAGCACACCCTGGTAGATAACGGGGACACCCTCGTTCATCAGCTCCAAGGTTGCATCCATGGTTCTGTCTAGGGGCATTTTTATTTTTTCGCCTAGGTTTTCAATGAGCTCGTGCTCGAGAGCCTCTTCAAATCTCATGCCGTAGCGGATAGCTAAGTTATCTGGCCTCACATAGAACTGGTCAATGAGCTCCTTGAGACCGCTCACCCCAAGTTCTCTTGCCGTTGAAACCCTCACGCAGTGGGAGCACTTTGCCCGCATTAGGTCTCTGGAGTCAAAGCTCCAGTGCTGGCCACGCTTTTTCACTTTCTAAGACTCGCATGAGTCGGTGACAATGTTGCCTATTTGGCTGCCACTAGTTCCGCTTCAATCTCAATTCGGTTTCTGCGCGCGTTGGAGGCTGACACCCGACTCGCTCACAAACAATCGCAGCAGCTACGTTCGCAACATTTGCAGCAGCAGCAAGCTCATCGTCGCTCAACCTCGAAAGCCGGCTTGCCGGTTTGTCTCCCAGGGCATCCAGAGAGGAAAGCTCTCCGAGGAAGTTAGCCATAAAGGTGTCACCTGCTCCAACTGTGTCAACAAGGTTGATTTTTTGACCCGCCACGTCAGTGCGGTTGCCGTCGCGGTAGAGGCTAACCCCCGCTGGACCCTTTGTGATGACGACCAGTTTTCCTTTCGACCACTCGGCCGCAATCGCATCCAGGTCCGCACTCTCCTGAAGGCCATAGAGCCACTGAATGTCGGCATCCGATGCCTTGATGATGTGGCTCTGGGTGTTTACTCTCAAAACCCTTTCAAGCTCCGCCTCTCGCTCAAAACCCAGAGCAGGGCGGATGTTGAGATCGTGGGAGAGCGTTAGTGAGTCTTCTTTGAAGAAGCTTCCGAGCCAGGCTTCGATTATCAGGTTGCCAGGACCAATTGCCATGCCAAGGCAGCCGTATTGAATTGCCTTGGTGCCAAGTGACTCGGCAGCTTCGGCAGGGGGGAGTTCATCAGCTGTCCAGCCCCAGTCAGCTGTGTCCTTGATGTAGAAGGAGTAGGAGGCCACGCCAGAAGAGTCGATTGTTGCCACAGCAAGGCTGGTCTGCTCAGCCGCATCGATTGAAAGCGAGAGATCTACGCCGTGAGATGAAAGGTGCGAAGCAATTTGCCTGCCAAAGCCATCAGAGGAAATGCGGCCTAGAAATCTCTGCTGTTCTCCGCGAACTGCGAGGGCCAGCGCCACGTTCGCATTAGCACCGCCAACAACCGCGGTGTAACGCCCCCCAGAGCCCTCTTCGCCGATGAGGTCAATTAG
>JADHKY010000078.1 GCA_016780945.1 Aquiluna sp.
GGCAATCGCAGCAACCTCTGGGGTGCCGGCAAACACGAGTCTCATGAGTTCAGCGCCTTCATGTCGTCCATAACTATTTTGAGTCCCCTGCGATTACCTGAAGCAGTTGTTCTTGCAGATGCTTTGATGGCAACTGCCCTCAGTCCCTGTGCAACATCCACTCCCTGAGAGTACTTGAACCTAATGAGCGCCTTTACACCCGAGTTCTTTATTACCTCAGCTCCCGATTTGGTGGCAACGAGAAGCGCCTCTTCAAGAACTTTGGGTGTTGCCTCGAGTGACGCTATTCGCATGCTTGGGGGCAGCTTCAAGGCCGAGGTTTCAGCGAGAGCAGACTTTGCTAATTCGATATGTTGCCAGAGCGCCAATGGCTGACCCAGGTGGCTTCCGAGGCCTTCAAAGACAGCCCTGGCATTTGGCGAGAGCAGCTCCAGACTCTCGGTCCAGTCGCGCATCGCGAGCTGTTCCGCTGTCAGGTGCTGGGCGGCAAGCCAGATGTCACAGTCGAGAACTAACAATCCGGCATATCCGCTTGCAATCCTTGGTGCAGAACCGGGAGTAGCAACCACGATCGTGTTTGGCTTGTCGGAGACAGCGGGGACCTTCTCCGCGGTTGCCTCATAGATTGTCGAATTGGGGAAAGCCTTACCTATCTCGGCAACCGTTCGCTGGCTACCGGTCCTTCCTCTTCTGAGGTTGGCCGAACCGCATGCCTGGCAAGCGGTGTGGAGTTTGCCACACACTCTGCACTCATAGCGGCCGCTAGTTGGTTCCCAAATGTATCCGCCACAATCGCAGCGTTGTCGCTCTCCGCAGGATTGGCAATAGGCAGCTGCCGAGGAGCCCTTCCTTGGCATCACAACAAGCAGCGGACCTTTCTTGATCGACTCCTTTGCCATCTCGAAGCTTGCCGATTCAAGTCGTAAGCCGGGCTCTGTGAAGGAGATCCTTGGAGGCGCACTGTCTTTAGGGTGCTCGGCGAGATAGCCAATATCTACAAGGCGCTGCACCTCCAGTGATCTGTATGGCGCGGCAAAGAGCAAGCTCACCTTGTCCCCGGCTCGCATAAGCGCGAGCTCTCTGGTGTGGGTATTGGGCGAACCTTGCTCACGCCAGCTGTCGTCTAGATCATCGGCCATGCAGATCAGCCCGAGGTTGGCTACCGGTGCGTAGATCACACTGCGCGTGCCAACTACAACCGACGTGGCACCCAAAAGCGAATGGAAAACCTTGAACCTTTCCGATCTCTTTAGGTCCGGTGTCATAGCCACGGGCGTCAGGCCAGCCCGCTCGCACGCCCTAACAAGAGCTACGACGTCACTGATCTCGGGTACTAACAGCAGCACAGATTGGCCAAGTTCACTGGTTGATTTCGCAGCGCGCACAAATTCAGCCATCCAAGAGGGCAGTAGAACACCCTCCACAAGCTCTTGCCGTCCGCTTGCCAGTAAAGCCTGGCGGAGAGGTTTTGATGGCAGTTCTATGGGCAGAGTGGTGCTTGGTTCTGAAATTGCGGTCCTAGCCATGTGGTCCGGAATCGCTGCCGAGAGAATCTCACCTAGGGCTACACACTGCCTATTTGCCACATCTCTGGCAAATCCATAGATCTCTTTGGTCAACACAGGTCTATCACCGAGTATCTCAACCAGTGAGGACGTTGCATATTCGGAAGCTTCCAGGAGCTCAACGACAAAGCCTGTTTGCTTTGTCTTGGAGCGACCTATGAAGAAGCTCACGCGATGACCGACTTGAATTGACTCTGCTAACTCGCTCGGAATTACAAAATCAAACTGCCTGTCTAGCTGCAGCAGCTTGGATTCAGCAACTACCCGCGCGTAGCGAGCCATCTAGCGACCCGCAGCCTCGCGAAGCGCACCCACGCGATCTGTCTTTTCCCAGCTGAACTCTGGTAACTCACGGCCAAAGTGACCGTAGGCAGATGTCTTAGAGAAAATTGGCCGTTTCAGATCGAGGTCACGAATGATTGCAGCTGGTCTCAGGTCGAATGTCTCCATCACAGCCTTTTGAATGCTCTCTACCTTTACCTTTTCGGTTCCGAAGCACTCCACAAAGACAGCCACCGGCTTGGCAACACCGATCGCATAGGCAACCTGTAGCTCCACCTTGTCTGCTAGACCGGCGGCAACCACGTTCTTTGCCACCCAGCGCATCGCATACGCAGCAGAGCGGTCCACCTTGGATGGGTCCTTACCGCTGAAGGCGCCGCCTCCGTGGCGCGCCATGCCTCCGTAGGTGTCAACGATGATCTTCCTACCCGTGAGTCCGGCATCCCCTTGCGGTCCTCCGATTACGAAACGACCGGAAGGGTTGATGATGTAGCGGACATTTGAGGTATCCAACTTGCTCTCTGCCAACACGGGCGAAATGACCTTCTCCAACACGAGGTTGGCCAGATCGTCCTGGGTGACGTCTGGGTGGTGCTGTGTTGAGAGCACCACTGTGTTGATAGCAACCGGGATGTTACCGTCATAGTCAATGGACACCTGAGTCTTGCCATCGGGCCGCAGAATGCCATTGTCTAGCTCACGCCTAACGCGGCTTAGGTTCTCTGCAATTCGATGAGATAGCAAAATTGGCGCAGGCATCAATGTGTCAGTCTCATTTGTTGCGTAGCCGAACATGATGCCCTGGTCGCCGGCACCTAGTTTGCTTATCTGGTCCTGTTCGCCGGCTCGCGACTCGAGAGCATCGTCGACACCGCCAGCGATGTCTGGCGACTGAGCACCAATAGAGACAGATACACCGCAAGAATTGCCGTCAAAGCCAATATCTGAACTGGTGTAGCCAATGTCGAGGATTTTCTGCCTGACAAGCTGCGGAATCTCGACGTAGCTGGAGGTGGTAACTTCACCGGCAATGTGAACTAGACCGGTGGTAACGAGGGTTTCCAAAGCCACTCGAGCCTCTGGATCCTGCTCCAGCATTGCGTCGAGAATAGTGTCGGAGATCTGATCGCAGATCTTGTCTGGGTGGCCTTCAGTGACCGATTCTGAGGTAAATGTTCGTAGCGTCATAGACGCAAAGTCTAGTAAGTCGCTAGGACAATTGCGCTGCCACGCGACTCATGATCTCTCGTGCTACCTCGTCTTTAGTCCCAGAAATTTCAGCCTCTGTATCGGCTTCAACATATTGAACGACAGTGTCGCTACCTTCCAGTGAGCTAATGCTGTTTCCAATCACTATCTTGGCTCCCTTGGTCTCCAGCTTGCTCCTGGAGGCATTTATGACGTCCTCTTCTTGGTCAACGAGGGCAAACCCCACTGCGAAGCTTTCGGGAAACTGTTTTGTGTATGCGGCAAGAAGGTCTGGAGTTGAACTCAGCTTTAGTTCTGGAACTGTGGATCTAGAGAGCTTGCCTTTGCGAGGGTTGGTCACTTGAAAATCGCTCACTGCTGCTGCCATTACAAGCACGTCACTTGGCTCCTGTAGCGCAGCACTGAGGTCGGCAACGCTTTCAACGTGTGTCACATCCATTCCTTTGGGGGTCTGTGCGAGATTGCACGCAATCAAGCGAACCTTCGCGCCCAAGTCCCTTGCTGCCAGTGCCAGGGCAATGCCCGTCTTTCCCGATGAGCGGTTGCCGATAAACCTGACATCGTCGATGCGCTCTCTGGTTCCACCAGCTGTGACTGTCACGGTCTTGCCGGTCAAAGGGCTCGATGCAAAGAGAAACTCAATGATGTCTTCGACCTCAGGGAGCCTGCCAGGGCCTGTGTCGTCGCCTGTTAGGCGGCCAGAGGCCGGTTCCATAACCCTTATCCCGCGAGAGCGCAGGGTCTCCACGTTTTCCATGGTCGCCTGGTTTTGCCACATCTCGGTGTGCATGGCTGGAACCACAACCACCTCAGCTGTTGATGCCAGGAGTGCATTTAGAAGAAGGTCATCAGCAATACCTGCTGCATAGCGCCCCAAGAATGCTGCAGTTGCAGGCGCAATAACTATTAGATCGGCCTCCTGGCCGAGTTGGACGTGCCTAACACTTGCGACATCACCATAGAGATCTGAGTCAATGTTTTTGCCGCTGAGGGCTTCTAGGGTTGCCTCGCCTATGAAGCGAAGAGCATTCTGTGTGGGGAGTGCAGTAACCTCGTGGCCCAGCTCCGACATTGCCCGCAGCAGGCCAGCGGCCTTATAGGCAGCTATTCCGCCGGTGATGCCAAGCAGAATTCGCAATTTGGTCTACTAGTCGGTCTTCTTTGTTAGCTTGCCCTGGTGGAGCTCGTGTAGGGCAATTGAAAGCGCCTTGTCGTCAATCGAAGAGTCGACAAGTGGACCTACGTAGTTGAAGAGCGATCCCTCGTGCAGCGCGGAGTAGTACTCGTTGATCTGGCGTGCTCGCTTGGATGCAAAGATCACTAGCTCGTAGTTGGAGCCGACCTTCTCTAGAAGCTCGTCAATTGGTGGGGCAATAATGCCTTCGGCCTGCGTCATCTGTCTCCTCTAACTGTCCTAACGATTTCCTCTGCACATTCCGAGAGGTTGTCGTTGGTGACTTGGTGTTCAAACTCTCCCGCGGCAGCTATTTCCGAGCGGGCTGTAGCAAGTCTAGTTTGAATTTCTGATTCTGTCTCGGTCGCCCTATCTCGCAGCCTCCGCTCCAGTTCCTCCCACGATGGTGGGTGAACAAAAACTTGAATAGCCTCAGGCTCGTGCTCACGAATCTGTCTCGCGCCCTGAAGGTCGATTTCCAGAATCAGGTGCTTCCCTAAGGAGCTCGCTCTCTCCAATTCCGCTCTGGGAGTTCCGTAGAGGTGCTGGCCATGAACGGTGGCATGCTCGAGTAGCTGATCTCCAGAAATCATTTCCTCGAAGCTCTCGCGACTAACGAAGTGATAGTGAATACCATCTACCTCGTCCTGCCTCGGAGCTCTTGTGGTGGCAGAGACCGACAGCATGAAATCTTGGTGGTTTGCAAGGATCTGCTTCACGAGCGACCCCTTACCCACCCCTGCGGGACCAACTAAAACAACCAGGCTCATAGCTGTGACTTTAGCTGCTCAATTGAGCGAATGATCTCGTGAGGGCCTGCTTCAGTTGCGGCTCGCGAAACGTTGCAGATGACCCTCTTGGCGCTCTGCCCAAAGATCTTCTCCACGTCCGCCAGCGAGGCCCCTTGATGCCCGAAGCCAGGTGCAAGTATCGGTATCCCAATGTCTGAAGCCAGAACTGCCTCCAGACCGAACTGCGAAAGGTCTTGGGTAGCTCCTATCACCACTCCGCAGCTGGGACCAAGCTTCTTAGCCTGCTCGACAACCTTGGCGGAAACCGTTACTTTGCCAATCTTGGACGTTTGAAGTTGTTTAGCCTCAGGGTTTGAGGTGGAAGCTAAGACAAACAGCCCCGCGACTACGTCCTCCGAGTAGCCAAGAGTCTCGGAAAGGGAGGTAGGTCCAAGATAAGGAGACACGGTCAGGTCATCAAA
>JADHKY010000079.1 GCA_016780945.1 Aquiluna sp.
TCACTACAAAGTCGGCAAGGGCGAAGACAAGTACGTCAGCTATTGGGCAAGCAAAGTCCCGCACAAGATCTACTCAAAGTCACGTTTTGTGCCAAATAAAGAGATTGCTCGGGTGGAGTGGCACGACCTCAAGACCGCAAGCAAGATGCTCAGTTACAGCCACGATAGGGAACTGCTGCAGAAGCTCATTGAATTTCACAACGCCGGCCAACTCGAGACCAGGTCACTGATTGTCCTCAGACACGCCAAGGCAACTCCGCGAGTTGACTGGACAAATGGTGAGGCAACTAGGCCTTTGCTTCCGGAGGGAGAAGTGCAGGCCCAGAGGCTCGTGCAACTACTCAAGAGCTATGGTCCAAAACGGTTGATCACCTCCCCCTGGCGCAGATGCCATGACACGGTCAAGCCATACTCAAAAAGTTGCAAGCGAAAGCTTGTGAAGCGCTCGCAAATTACAGAATTCAAGAGCAAGAAGAATCCGAAGCAGGCCAGGCAGCTCATGGAGGACTTGTTCAAGGACACCAAAAACGCGCTCGTTTGCACTCACAGGCCCGCTTTGCCTGAGGTCCTGGCAACCGTGTCCCAGCACGCCACAGGAGAGATGGCAGGACCAATTCGCGAGGCTGCGTCACTGTCACCGTCTGACTTTCTTGTGGTTCGGCTGAGCCTGGAAAATAAGCCACGAGTGTTGGACTATGAACTGGTGAGCCTGAGCCAAGCCAAATAAATATCTGATTTGTTTTCCATTTGTTTACCCAATTAATACTGGGCTTTCAATCAACCTCAACAGACTGACCCTCGAGGCAGGCCCGCTGTCTTCCAAATATCGTCTCGAGGAGAATCAACTTGAAGAAAAAGCTACTATCGCTTGCCGCCATCGCGTCGGCATCCGTGCTGGTTCTGGCTGGCTGTGCAGCTGAGTCTGACCCAGCAGCAACCGTAACCGTCACCGAGTCCGCCGGTGGTTCAACCACCGAAGGGGCTGCCGAGCTTTCGGGCTCAATCCTGATTGACGGTTCGTCAACCGTAGGTCCTGCCTCTGAAATCGCAGCCGAGCTGTTCATGGAGGTAAACCCTGGCGTTCGCGTTTCGGTCAACATCTCCGGTACCGGTGGTGGATTTGAGAAGTTCTGCAACGGTGAGACCGATGCATCTAACGCCTCCCGCTACATCAAGGAGTCTGAGGAAGAGCTTTGCAAGACCAACGGAATCGCATATGACTTTGTAACTGTTGCTAACGACGCCCTGTCGGTAGTTGTCAACAGGGACAACCCGCTGCAGTGCATCACGACTGAGCAGCTTGCAACCATCTGGAACTCTGACGCTTCTGGCACCATCATGAAGTGGGGCGACGTTGACGGCATGCCAGCTGCAATAGCCGATGTTGACTTCCAGCTCTACGGTCCAGGAACTGACTCTGGAACCTTCGACTTCTTCACCGACGAGATCAATGGTGAGTCCGGAAATATCCGTAACGACTACATCAACATTGGTGAGGATGACCTTCTTGCTGTTGAGGGTGTCAAGGGTGGCGCAGGCGCAATGGCCTTCATCCCTTACTCCTACTACCAGGAGAACCTGGACAACGTAAAGGCCCTTGAGGTAGACGGCGGCGCAGGCTGCATCGCCCCAACCCTAGAGAACGTCCAGAACCTAAGCTACGCGCCTCTAGGCCGTGGTCTATTCACCTACTTCTCGAACACCGCACTTGCTCGTGCAGAGGTCCTAGCATTCGCTGAGTACCTGGTGAACGAGACAACCCTTATCAACACCACTGCTGGTTACGTTGGCCTGACTCCTGCTCAGCAGGAAGAGGCGCTAGCGAAGATCGCCAGCCTGGTTGGATAAGTAGTAAAGTCGAAAATAGCTGACGGATTGATGGTTTAGGAGACTCTCTATGAGCTCATCAATCCAAGGTGCCCGAAGTGGTTCCACTGCGAACTCGCTTCGGGCACCGAGCTTTCGCCTCGGCGAAAGAATCGTAATCGGGCTGCTTTTTGGAGCCGCAGCCATCTCAGTTGGCGTCACAATCGCCATCGTTATTTCACTCTTCGCTCCACTCCCGGGATTCTTTGAATACGTCAATCCTTGGGACTTCCTCACCGGTACCCTTTGGGCGCCATCCTTTGCAGATGCATCATTTGGTGTGCTGCCACTTGTTGCAGGAACCCTGCAGGTTGTCTTCTATGCAATGCTCGTCGGAATCCCGCTTGGCCTTGGTGCCGCTATCTATCTTTCTGAGTACGCAGGCAACGGCGTCCGTAAAATCGTCAAGCCCATCCTCGAGGTCCTTGAGGGATTGCCTACAGTCGCCACCGGCCTCTTCGCAGTCTTTTGGCTCAAGCCGTGGATCCAGGAGAGCACTCCCTTTCTTGAGTGGACCAGCCCGTTTTCCATAGGTGTTGCCGGCCTAACCGTTGGCATCATCACCATCCCGCTGATTGCCTCGGTCTCCGACGACGCAATGAGGGCAGTCCCCATGGCCCTTCGTGAGGGTGCTTACGCTCTTGGAGCGACCAAGATGCGTGTCGCTCTCAAGGTCGTGCTGCCAGCAGCTATCTCCGGAATCGTTGCTTCTTTCGTGCTCGGAGCCTCTCGCGCTATCGGTGAGACCATGGTGGTCTTGCTGGTTGCCGGTGGTGGCTCCCCTCAGCTCAAGATTGGATTTACCGAGCCTGCTGGTGCGATGACGGCGTTTATTGCCTCTCGTGCTACCGGAGAGATTGCGACCGGCACCATCGACTACTACTCGATCTTTGCGGTTGGCGCACTTTTGTTCTTGATGACCTTGATTATGAACATGATCGCTATCAGGTTCGTCAATAAGTTCCGGGAGGTCTACGACTAATGTCCCAAGGTATCCCGAAGCGTGCTTCCGGCGCCGCAATGGCGGCAGCTGCCGTGACGCAAAACATTTACAAGGGCGCAAACAACAAGGCTCTAGTTGGCGGCATTATGTTCCGACTGCTGCTGCTCAGTGCTCTTGGAATCGCGATGATAGCGATCCTGGCAGTCATTGCCTGGGCTCTGGTCGAAGGAGCCGCAAGGGTCAATGTCGGTCTCTTTGTAAACAACCCCTCCTCGTTTAGACCGGAGGAAGCTGGCTATCGTCCCGCTATTTTGGGAACGGTTCAGCTGATTGCAGGAGTAATCCTGCTGATCGTGCCGCTAGGTGTTGGAGCGGCAACCTACCTGGAACTCTTCGCGGATCGCACTCGCTGGTACAACAGGCTGATTGAGCTGAACATTCAGAATCTCGCTGGCGTCCCATCGATTGTTTTTGGCATCTTGGGTCTGGCCTTCATCGTGCGAGGGGTCTTTGACCTGGGGTTTGTGGTGGCGGCTGGCTCGGCAACTATTGCGATCCTGGTTTTGCCTACTGTGATTCTCGCCTCTCGCGAGGCGATTAGGGCTGTGCCGTCCTCGCTTCTAGATGGCGCGATGGCCTTGGGTGCAACGCGTCTGCAGGCGGTTAGGAAGATGGTTCTTCCCTCGGCGGCTCCCGGAATGCTTACTGGTGTGATTCTGGCGGTAGCTCGCGCCATCGGTGAGGCTGCACCCCTGCTGCTTGTGGGTGCTGCAACATTTGTGACCTTCGACCCAAACTTCTGGCAGGACGGATACTCCGCGCTTCCGGTGATGATCTACAACTACGCAGGTAGGCCGCAGGAGGAGTTCCACACTCTCGCAGCTGCTGGCGTATTGGTCATGTTGGTCGTGCTTTTCTTCATCAACTCAATTGCGGTTTGGCTCCGCGCTCGATACGAAAGAACCTGGTAGGAAATGGAAAACAACAACAAGGTCGCAGGTAACGAGGTCTTCTCGCTCTCAAACATGAGCGTCCACTACGGCGAGTCTCTCGCCGTTGACGGAGTTAATCTCCCAATCTACGAAAACGAAATCACGGCGATGATTGGCCCATCCGGCTGCGGTAAGTCAACAGTGCTCAGAAGCCTGAACCGAATGAATGACCTGATCCCGGGAGCCAAGGTTGGCGGTCAAGTTCTCTACCACGGCCAAGACATGTATGGTCCTGAGGTGGACCCGGTGCAGGTGAGGAAACTTATCGGCATGGTCTTCCAGAAGCCAAACCCGTTTCCAAAATCCATCTACGACAACGTTGCGTTCGGCCCTCAGACCCTGGGTATGAAGGGCGATATGGACGAAATCGTGGAGGGGGCGCTTAAGAAAGCGGCACTCTGGGACGACGTGAAGGACCGTTTGAAGGACAACGCCTTTGGAATGTCCGGAGGTCAGCAGCAAAGGCTCTGCATTGCCAGGGCAATCGCAGTGAAGCCAGACGTAATTCTCATGGATGAGCCCTGCTCGGCTTTGGACCCGATTTCCACCTTCAAGATTGAAGATCTCATGATGGAGCTCAAGAAGGACTACACGATCGTCATCGTGACCCACAACATGCAACAGGCCGCCCGAGTCGCCGACCGCACGGCCTTCTTTACGGTTGATACCGAGAGGGGCGAGGGAAGCCGCGTCGGTCAGCTTGTGGAGTTTGACGAAACCTCAAAGATCTTCTCGAACCCAGCTGACTCAAGAACTCTGGACTACGTAACCGGAAAGTTTGGCTAGAAACAAATTTGCCTAATTTTGGGTTGGCCCTCTCATGATTGAGACGGTGACCTCGGACCTAAAAGTTCTTCGGTCCAAAGATAAGAAGCCTGCGAAGGTTTTGGTTACCGGAGCCACCGGGTATGTCGGCGGCAGACTGGTTCGAGAGCTGGTCGCCCACAAATACAGAGTCAGAGTGCTAGTTCGCGACGCCCACAAGCTCCAGGACTACCCCTGGCGCGATCAGGTGGAGATTGTTGAGGGAGACGCCCTTGACCCGGAGGCTCTAAATATTGCCCTTCAGGGCATTGATCTTGCCTACTACATGCTCCACGCGCTCATGGTTTCAAAGAATTTTGAGCTGATGGAAGAAGATCTTGCTCGCAACTTCGGCAAGCTAGCTATGCAAAACGGCGTTAAGAGAATTGTCTACCTAGGGGGCATCACCTCCTCTGATGATTCGCTCTCACCCCATATGTCGGCCAGAGCAAAGACCGGTGAGATACTCCGCTCGAGTGGGGTGCCAACAATCGAACTTCGAGCTGGTGTGATTATTGGCTCTGGCTCTGCTTCGTTTGAAATGCTGCGCCACCTTACTGAGCGACTACCAATCATGGTTACTCCGAAGTGGCTCAAGAACAGAATTCAGCCAATCGCGGTTCGTGACGTGCTGAGATACCTAATCGGCTCGGCCACCATCGACAAGAAGATAAACGATGTCTTTGACATTGGCGGACCAGATGTCTTCACCTACATGGAGATGATGCAGATCTATGCCGAGGTCGCAGGTCTTAGAAGAAGAATCATTCTTCCGCTACCTGTCCTAACACCTCGGCTTGCCTCAGGCTGGATCGGTTT
>JADHKY010000080.1 GCA_016780945.1 Aquiluna sp.
CGATCTGCATTCCTCGCGAAGTCCTCGGCATCCTTGAGCTCGTTCTTGGCGTTAGAGATCATCGCCGCAGCCTGCTGGGGCTTGATGTCGGCATCCTCGGCCCCAGCCTCTCGCAAGAGCCTGCGAAGCAGGGCCCTGGTGTCTCCTGTGTCATAGACGGTGAAGTTGGAATCATGGCCAAGCCGCTCGGCCTCGCGCCTAAGGATCTGCAGGCAGGCGGAGTGGAAGGTTCTTATCCACATCCCCTCGGCCGATTGCCCAATCAGCGACTCCACCCGCTCCCGCATCTCGGCAGCAGCCTTGTTGGTGAAGGTTATGGAAAGTATTTGCGAGGGCCAGAGCTCTTTGGTTGCGAGCAGGTGGGCAATGCGGTGGGTGAGGACTCTGGTCTTACCCGAGCCTGCCCCCGCAACAATCAAGAGCGCACTGCCTCTATAGAGGACTGCCTTGCGCTGCTCGGGGTTTAGCCCCTCAAGCAGTGGATCGATTTCGGCTGGAACCCTGGACATCTTGCGTAGCCTAGGGCAGGGCAGCTACAACTTCGGCTAGCAGGTCAGGCTGGTCGGTAAAGATGCCATCCACCCCGGTTGCAATGAGTCTTTCGAACCAGGCCCGCCACTGACCCTCAGCCGTCTCGGTTCTCGCGGTGTAGGTAAAGATGTAGAGGCCCTTGGACTTGGCCCTAGCTACCAGGTCACCCTGCAGCACCATTGGAATAGCTACCGAGACTCCATCAAAGTTCTCGGCGATCTCCTCGAGCAGCTCGTCCTCGAGTTCGCTGAAACCCTCTGGCAGCATGTCTGGCGCTGAGAGAAAGACATACTGTGCCCGGCTGCCAATTGCCTCTTTAGCTCTGCGCAGAACACCAAACTCAAAACACTCGATGGTTACCCTCACACCGCGCTGTTCGAGATCTGCTTCCTCGAGAATCTGCTTCAGCGCTTCGACCGAATCAAGGCCAGCATCAAAGAAGTGCTTTCCGTATTTGAGCTCAATGATGAGGTGACGGCCGTCAAAGCCGGGGTGATTTACAACCTCTCGAAGGGTGGGGATGTGGTACTTGCCATCGTGACTTGCAGACTCCTGGCGGCCATCGGGATATCGCTCAATCGCCCTGAGTTGTGCAACGTCCTCTGCCTTCAGCTCGTCAACCATGTTGCTCAGAAAACTGTGCTTTTGGATATCAGTGGTGTGAGTGAGGTCCCGATCGTGACGAATCACGGGGACCCCGTCTTGGGTCATGACAACGTCAAACTCAATTGCGGCAGCGCCCAACTCGAAGGCGTGCTCGAAGGACTCCATGGTGTTCTCGGGTAGATAGCCGCACGCACCGCGGTGCCCAAAGACCTCCACTGCTATTCCCACTCGATCGTGCCGGGAGGCTTCGAGGTGACATCCAACACAACTCGGTTCACACCCTCGACCTCGTTGGTGATTCGGTTGGAGATTCTTGCCAATAGCTCATAGGGCAGCCTCGACCAGTCGGCGGTCATCGCATCCTCGGATGAGACCGGGCGCAACACGATGGGGTGTCCATAGCTGCGGCCATCACCCTGCACTCCAACAGACCTAACGTCCGCCAAAAGGACCACTGGGCACTGCCAGATCTCACCGTCCTTGCCCGCTGCGGTCAGCTCTTCCCGCACAATTGCATCCGCATCTCGCAGCAGATCAAGTCGCTCCTTGGTGACCTCTCCAACGATGCGGATGCCAAGACCTGGCCCTGGGAACGGATGACGCTGGACAATCTCGGCAGGGAGCCCAAGCTCAGCTCCAATTGCCCTTACCTCGTCCTTGAACAAAGTCCTTAGCGGCTCCACCAGTTCAAAGTCGAGGTCCTCTGGAAGGCCTCCAACGTTGTGGTGAGACTTGATGCCGGCGGTTACCCCACCACCAGACTCGACCACATCCGGGTAGAGGGTTCCCTGCACCAAAAACTTGATTGGTTGGTTGTCATCGATGGCCTCGGCGACGAGCTTGCGCTCGGCCTCCTCGAAGGTCCTGATGAACTCCCTACCTATGATTTTTCGCTTTTGTTCGGGATCGCTAACTCCACTGAGGGCTCCGAGAAATTTCTCCTCGGCGTTTACAACAACAAGCTTGATGCCGGTGGCGGCAACATAGTCGCGCTCAACCTGCTCTGCCTCGCCCTTGCGCAACAGCCCGTGGTCAACAAATACAGCGGTCAGCTGATCGCCAACTGCGCGATGAACAAGTGCTGCCGCAACTGCTGAGTCCACTCCCCCAGAGAGGCCGCAAATCACCCTCGCGCTTCCGACCTGGGCACGAATCTTTTCAACCTGCTCAGCGATGACATTGCCCGAGTTCCAACTCGGCTCAATGCCTGCTCCCTCATAGAGAAAATTCTTCAAAACCTGCTGGCCCTGCTCGGAGTGCTTGACCTCTGGGTGCCACTGGACACCAAAGATTCGCTTGTCTAAGTTCTCGAAGGCTGCAACTGGAGTTGTGGCGGTTGAGGCAAGCACCTCAAAACCGCTGGGAGCCTCCATTACCTGATCGCCATGGCTCATCCAGCAAACCTGCAGCTCAGGCTGGGAGGCGAGAAGTGTGCCACCAGAGCTCAGCTTGAGATCCGTTGCCCCGTATTCTCTCTTGCCGGTCTTATCGACCCTGCCACCCAGGGCCTGGGCCAGAACCTGGAAGCCGTAGCAAATGCCTAAGACCGGTATGCCAAGCTCAAGAATTTTTGCATCCAGTCTGGGGGAGTTTTCCTCGTAGACGCTCGAGGGTCCTCCGGAGAGGATGATGGCTGCAGGATTCTTCTGGGCGACCTCAGCCGCAGAAATGTTGTGCGGAACTATCTCCGAATAGACGTTTGCTTCCCGAACCCTGCGGGCAATCAGCTGGGCATACTGAGCGCCGAAGTCGACCACTAATACCGGCTTCATTTGCCCTCTAGTTCTCTGAGCTGCTCCCTAGCAAGCTTTGCGTATTTGGCCTCGGTGTAGAAGCTCAGAAATGGCACGACACCGCCCGCTCCGATAATTAAGAACCTTGTAAACGGCCAGCGCATCAGCGTCCAAAGCCTGAAATCTGCAAGCAAATACACAACATAGAGCCAGCCGTGAACTATCAAGATCAAAACCGTGAGGTTCAAACCGACCTCTGGCAGCCCCTCGCCATCAATGCCGTAGCTCTCAAAGGAAATAACCCCGTTGGGACCAAACATCCACAGGTCATAACCTAAAAACGGCAGTCTTCTAATACCCCAGGTCACCATCAACAAAAGCAGGAAGACGCCTGTTACGTAAGAGGAGACTTTGTAGAACTTCAGCACCGAGTAAATGGCAGGAATCTGGCTCGGCGAAGGGGAAGACATGCCCTAAGTCTACTTAGCGATTTCACCCAATTTGGTCAGTGCAAGTGACTTGGCTTCGTCGCTGTCGTGTCCAGAAATTGCTGCCTCAAAGACCTCGCGTGCTTCGTCGTGGGTGACCGAAGATAGGGCCGACCTAACGGCACCAACCTGAGACCTGGAGGAGGAAACCGAGTCGTAACCCATACCCGCTAGCACCACGGCAAAAGCCGGGTCAGAGCCGCTTTCCCCACAAACTCCGGAGTAAATACCGGCCTTCTTAGACTCGATGGCAATTTGGTTCAAAGACGCAATCAGCGCGGGCTGCCAAGGGTTGAGCATGGCACCCAGGTTTGGGTTCATACGGTCAGAGGCGAATAGGTACTGCGAAAGATCGTTGGTGCCAACAGAGATGAAATCAACTACTCCCTTGAGCTTGGAAATCTCATAGACAATCGAGGGGGTCTCAACCATGATTCCGACCTTGAACTGACCTGCGGCCTTAGCAAGCGAGGCGAACTCTTTCGCTTCGCCTGCCGTCGCAACCATTGGAGCCATTACCCAGACTTCGCGACCAGAGGCCTTTCGGGCTGCTTCCAAAGCCTCGAGCTGCGAAACAATGAAATCGCGGTGGTCTCTAACAAGCCTGAATCCGCGAACTCCCAGAGCAGGATTCTCCTCATCTGGCATTTTCAGAAACGGAACGGGCTTGTCACTTCCGGCATCAATCGTCCTCACAACAATCGGCCCCTCAGGGCAGGCAGTAAGGATTTCGGTGTAGGACTGGATTTGTCTTTCGAGGGTTGGCTCGGTTGAGGCCGACAGATAAAGAAGCTCTGTGCGGAACAGTCCAACACCCTCTGCCGCGGTTGCAGCGGCGGCAACGGCATCCTCAAGCGAGCCAATGTTTGAGCGAACCGGAATTACTGGCTCTGTGGACTTGGCAACGAAGCTGATGGCCTTGGTCGCATCTGCCGCGGTTCCGCCAATTACGACCCTGTCGCCAACAGGGTCGACCAAAACCATTTGGCCATCTTTGAGTTCTTTTGCACCTGAGCAGGAAACAACCGCAGGAATCGACTTTGAGCGGCAGATGATGGCGGTGTGGGAGGTCGGGCCACCTTGAATCGTGATTACCCCCACCACCGCAGAAGTGAACTGGGCGGTATCGGCGGGAGAGAAGTCTTCGCCGACAATTACGAACTTTCCGGTCTCTGGAAGATCTAACCCCAGCGAGATGCCATGAATGTTTGCCGCAACCCTTTTTGCCAGGTCTCGAATATCCGCAATTCGCTCCTCGAAGGTGGGGTCACCGGAGAGTAGCTCAGCAAAAGTCTCCATGGCGTTCACAAAAGCCGTGCCAGCCTCCCAGCCATCATCAAGCTGAGCAACGGACGCGTCAAAGAGGCTCTCGTCCAGAAGGATCATTCCCAGTGCCTCGAAGATCTCAGCTGATGTCTCTCCTGCCTTCTCGGCAAGGATCTCTAGTTCGCTTGAAACCTCGTCAACTGCTTTGCGCAGCTTTGCCTGCTCGGCAGCAACATCTCCAGAATGCTTTGCCGGAATTGGAAGTGGCTCAGCCTGACGGACGCGAAAGACCTCCGCGGTTACCGCCTCGAGCCCAACGCCGAGGCCTGAGAGGACCTGTTGAGTCAAAATTAGCCTTTTAGAAACTGCTGAATCTGGTCGATTATGGCTTGTGCCTGAGCGGCGTCCTCGGTGTCAACCTCGACAGTTAGCTCTTCGCCTGTCTTGCCCTTCATGGCCATGAGCCCGAGTGGAGAGTTGGCTTTAACCATGTTGCCGCCGACCTTGCCCATCCTGATTTCAAGACCGGACTCTTTCACAAGCTTCACAATCTGACCTGCGGGCCTTGCGTGAAAGCCAATGGGATCTTCGATTGTGACGGTTGCGGTGACGGTTGACATTTTTCTCCTTAGGTCCTTCAGGATGCTAGCAATTAATCTTTGAAGTTACCCCA
>JADHKY010000081.1 GCA_016780945.1 Aquiluna sp.
CAAGATTGACGCAGCCGGCAGAGATCAAACCGCCAAGCACCTTATGGAGCTTTCCGAGTTAGGTGAGTGGGCTGAGATCGTTCCCGTTTCTGCGACTACGGGTAAGCAGATTGACCTCCTCGTAGAGCTATTGATTGGGCTGATGCCGACAGGACCAATGCTCTATCCAAGTGAGCAGTCGACGGAGGAAGAGCACGAGGACATCATCTGTGAACTGGTCCGCGAGGCCGCACTAGAGCGTCTTGAGGACGAGCTTCCACACTCACTGGCCGTGACCCTCGACGAGATAGTCATGGAGGACAAAAAGAAGATCTTCCTAAGCGTCTGGGTCGAGCGCGACAGCCAAAAAGGAATCATCATCGGTAAGGGTGGTAGCAACCTCAAGGACATCGGCACCAAGGCCAGAAAGTCAGTAGAAGCTCTTCTTGGAGAGCCTGTACACCTGGCCATCCAGGTGAAGGTTGCAAGCAATTGGCAGCAGGACCCCAAGCAGCTTGGGAAATTGGGTTTCTAGCCAAGCACTATTTCTGGTGCTAGCCTAATCTCCATGCGTTTCGCTCTCCTGCTTAGCGGCCGCGACGGGGCTTAGTCCAAGGCCACCACTCGTCGCGGAGCTAACCAACGGCCAAATCCGCGACCCCCAGGAGAGAAATGAAAGACTCACAGCAACCATCAAAAATGCCCTTTGGGCGATATTTGCCATTCCACGAGCAAATCAAGGTTGAGCTTCCGGACAGGACTTGGCCAACAAAGCGAATTGATCGGGCACCCAGGTGGTGCGCAGTTGACCTGCGAGATGGCAACCAGGCGCTAATTGACCCAATGAGCCCGGAGCGGAAGCTCGAGATGTTCAAGCTTCTTGTCCGCATGGGCTATAAGGAGATTGAGGTTGGTTTCCCCTCTGCCTCGCAGACAGACTTTGACTTCGTAAGGCTATTGATTGAACAGGATCTGATTCCTGAAGATGTCACCATCCAGGTGCTGACCCAGTCGAGGGATCACCTGATTGAGCGGACCTATGAGTCAATCGCCGGTGCGAAGCAAGCAATCGTTCATTTCTATAACTCGACCAGCGTTTTGCAACGCCGGGTGGTATTTGGGCAGGACAAGGACGGCATCAAGAAAATTGCAACCGATGCGGCTCTGAAGTGCTTGGAGCTTGAGAAGACAATTCCGGAGACTCAGGTTTTCTATGAGTACTCTCCTGAGTCCTACACAGGAACTGAGTTGGAGTTCGCGGTTGAGGTCTGCAACGCGGTCGCGTCAATCATTGGGCCCACCCCAGAGCGCAAGATGATCGTGAATCTTCCCGCAACAGTTGAAATGATCACCCCAAATGTCTATGCGGACTCGATTGAGTGGATGTCACGTCATCTAAGTCCAAGAGACTCCATAATTCTTTCGCTTCACCCACACAATGACCGCGGCACAGCTGTTGCGGCGGCCGAACTTGGTTACATGGCTGGGGCTGACCGAATTGAGGGCTGCCTATTTGGCAACGGTGAGCGAACCGGAAACGTTGACCTGGTCACCCTTGGGCTAAACCTGTTTTCCCAGGGCATTGATCCGATGATCGACTTCAGTGACATTGACGAAATCAAGCGAACCGTCGAATACTGCAACCAGCTGCCGGTGCCTGAGCGGTCTCCCTACGGCGGTGATCTTGTCTACACAGCGTTCTCGGGTAGCCACCAGGACGCCATCAAGAAGGGCTTTGAGCACCTCGAGCGAGATGCCAAAGCCGCTGGCAACGCTGTTGACGATCACACCTGGGCCGTTCCCTATCTTCCAATTGACCCTAAGGATGTTGGACGAAGCTATGAGGCCGTGATCAGGGTCAATTCGCAGTCCGGTAAGGGCGGGGTCGCCTACCTGATGAAGACCGACCACGCACTAGATCTTCCGCGAATGCTGCAGATTGAGTTTTCAAGAGTTGTTCAGGGACATACCGATTCTCTCGGCGGTGAGGTTTCTAGCTCACGGCTCTGGGAGATTTTCCAGGACGAGTATCTACCTGCGTCGGTGGACGAGCTCAAGTGGGGACGCTTTGAGCTTCGCAGGATGCGCTCCGAGAGCGAGATGGACGGAATTGTTAACCTAGACGTCGTTTTGCGGGATGGAGAGGGAGAGCTGGCTGCCCAGGGCACTGGCAATGGTCCCATTTCCGCCTTCTCGGACATTCTCAGCCAGCAGGGCGTTGCGGTGAGGGTGCTCGACTACGTGGAGCACACGATGAGCACTGGAGGCGACGCTAACGCGGCCGCTTACATCGAGATGGACGTTGAGGGCAAGACACTTTGGGGTGTTGGCATCGATGGAGACATCGCGGTGGCTTCGCTCAAGGCGCTGATCAGCGGAGTCAACCGAGCACTAAGGCTCGCCGTTACAAGCTAATTAGCCAATCGGCTGAAATACTTGGCTGGTGCCGCACTACCGTGACGAAGCAATAGTCCTCAGAACCCACAAGCTGGGTGAGGTTGATCGCATCCTGACGCTTCTGACCAGAAACCACGGGCAGGTTCGTGCAGTGGCAAAGGGCGTTAGGAAGACGAGCAGTCGCTTTGGCGCGCGGCTAGAGCCCTTTATGGCCTGTGATTTACAGCTTTATGAGGGCAAGACCCTCGATACCGTCTCTCAGGCGGAGCAGATTGCCAACTATGGAGCTGGGATAGTAAACGACTACTCTCGCTACACCGTCGCATCGACCATTGTTGAGGCCGCCGAGAAGCTAACTCGGGAACTCTCAAATGAGCGACACTACCTCTTGGTAATCGGTGCCCTGAGAACTCTCTCGCAGGCAGAGGTGGAGCCCTCGCAGGTTCTAGATTCATATCTGCTTCGGGCGCTATCGCTTTCTGGCTGGGTGCCGCTTCTTGAAAGCTGCAGCCAGTGCGGCAGCGAGCCAAGCAGCTTCTCAATGCACACCGGTTCGGTTACCTGCTCGCAATGCATCGCCGCGGGATCGGTCAAGATTGGCCGGGACGGACTCGAGCATATGCAGTCGCTCATGGCTGGAGAGTGGGAGAAGGTCTCGCAGCAGGCCCCAAAGATTAAGCAGGCCGTGAGTTCGGTAGTTGCCGGCTATATGCAGTGGCAGTTGGAGCGTGGTCTCAGATCCCTGAGTTTTGTGGAGCGCGCATGATTCTTTTTGATCCTGAGCGCAAAGCGCCGAGTTTTGAGAGCGTCCCAAAACACATCGCAGTTGTCATGGACGGAAACGGCAGGTGGGCCAATAAGCGAGGGCTAACCCGCACCGAGGGACACAGAGCGGGTGAGGCAGCACTGCTTGAGGTCATAGCGGGGGCAATTCAGGCTGGGGTTTCAAACCTTACTGCCTACGCGTTTTCCACCGAGAACTGGAAGCGTTCGCCCGAAGAGGTTCGTTTTCTAATGGGGTACAACAAAGATGTTCTTCGCAGAAGACGGGATCTTCTGAATCAGTGGGACGTTCGCATTCTGTGGTCCGGTAGGGAGTCGAAGCTTTGGCCCTCTGTCGTAAAAGAGCTACAAGAGGCCGAGAAGCTGACAGCAAAAAACAAGGGTCTAACGCTCACCATGGCCGTCAATTATGGGGGACGGCAAGAGATTCTCGATGCTGCCCAGGCTCTGGTCGATAAGGCAGCTAGGAACAAGAATTCGCAGCGGGTGACCCAAGCCAGGTTCGAAAAAGAGCTTTACCTTCCCGACATGCCCGATGTTGATCTGTTCATTCGCTCTAGTGGGGAGATTAGGACCAGCAATTTCTTGCTTTGGCAGGCGAGCTATGCGGAGTATGTGTTCATGGAAGAGTTGTGGCCCGATTTCACTAGGGAAACCCTCTGGAAGGCCATAGCTGATTACTCTGGCCGGCAAAGACGCTTCGGAGTTGCGGTGGACAGCCCGCTAAACTAGGCACTTACCCAATCTGGCCTGTGGAGACTAATGGCATCCCAAAAACTTGACTCAGTAATCTCGCTAGCGAAGCGTCGTGGCTTTGTGTTTCAAGCGGGAGAAATATACGGAGGCTCGCGTTCGGCCTGGGACTATGGTCCACTCGGTGTCGAGCTCAAAGAGAACATCAAGCGCCAGTGGTGGCACTCGATGGTTTCCTCACGCGAGGATGTCGTTGGACTGGATAGCTCAATCATTCTCCCCAAGAAGGTCTGGGAAGCATCCGGTCACGTTGAGGCCTTTGTTGATCCGCTTATCGAGTGCACCAGCTGCCATAAGAGATTCCGTGCCGACCACCTTGAGGAAGCCTTCGAGGAGAAAAAGGGAAGGGCACCGTCTTCGCTTGCCGAGATTGCATGTCCGAACTGTGGCGGAAAAGAAACCTGGACCGAACCCAAGAACTTCAATGGGCTCCTCAAGACAACACTGGGTCCGGTCGAAGACGAGTCTGGGCTTCACTACCTGCGTCCCGAGACTGCCCAGGGCATCTTTGTAAATTTTAACAACGTGCTGAACTCAGCGCGTATGAAGCCGCCATTTGGTATTGGCCAGATGGGAAAGAGCTTTAGAAACGAGATAACACCTGGAAACTTCATCTTCCGAACTCGTGAGTTCGAGCAGATGGAGATGGAGTTTTTCGTCAAGCCCGGCGAGGACGAGAGTTGGCACGAATACTGGATTCAAGAGCGTTACAACTGGTACGTGAATCTCGGCATCAACCCTGAAAACCTCAGGCTCTTTGAGCACCCTAAAGAGAAGCTCTCGCACTACTCAAAGCGCACCGTTGACATCGAATACCGATTCGGTTTCCAAGGTGGCGAATTTGGTGAACTCGAGGGTGTTGCTAATCGCACCGACTATGACCTAAGGACTCACTCCGAGCACTCGGGAGTTGACCTGAGCTTCTTCGATCCTGTTGAAGAAAAGCGTTGGACCCCATTTGTTATCGAGCCCGCTGCCGGACTCACTCGGTCTCTGATGGCGTTCTTGGTGGATGCCTACGCCGAGGACGAGGCTCCAAACTCTAAAGGTGGCGTGGACAAGCGCACGGTATTGCGATTGGACTACCGCCTTGCTCCTGTCAAGGCCGCTGTTCTGCCACTCAGTAGAAATGATGAGCTAAACCCAATAGCCAAGGAGCTTGCTGCAACTCTTCGCAAGACCTGGAATGTTGACTACGACGATTCCGGGGCAATTGGAAGGCGCTACCGCCGTCAGGATGAGATCGGCACTCCGTTCTGCATCACGGTGGACTTCGACTCG
>JADHKY010000082.1 GCA_016780945.1 Aquiluna sp.
CAACCCTGCCGAAGATGCTCAGGAGCGCTTCAAGCTCGTGACTCACGCCTATGAGGTTCTCTCGGATCCCAGCACCCGCGCGCAATACGACCGCGGGGGAGAGCAGGGCTTTGGGCTCGGTGACATCTTCGACAGCTTTTTTGGTGCTCCACAAAGATCAAGGCGCTCACGTTCAGAGCGTGGCCAGGACGCTCTTCTCAGAATGGACCTAGACCTGGACGAAGCAATTTTTGGGGCCAACAAAACCTTGACGATCGATACGGCGATAGGTTGCGAAACCTGTTCCCAGACTGGGGCTAAACCTGGAACATCGGTGAAGACCTGTGATGTCTGTGGCGGTAGCGGCCAGATTCAAAGGCAGGTTCAGTCCTTTATGGGAATGATGGTCACAACCGCACCCTGCAACGTTTGCCGCGGAGCAGGTGAGGTGGTGCCCTCGCCATGCCCAGACTGTCGTGGTCAGGGGCGAATCCGCGCCAAGCGCGATCTCGATGTAGAAATACCGGCCGGAGTTAGCGACGGTCTTCGACTTCACCTACCCGGACAGGGCGAGGTTGGCTTCGCGGGCGGGTCGACGGGAGACATCTATCTTGAGGTTTCTGTGAGACCTCATCCAGTTTTTGCCAGGGACGGAGATGACCTCGTTGCGATTCTGGAGGTCCCAGTTGCCGATGCAGCGCTTGGTTTCACCACAGAAATTGAGACATTTGATGGATCGAGCAAGGTGGAGGTTAAGCCTGGCGCTCAGCACGGAGACATTGTGACTTTGAAGGGTCTTGGGGCAAACAGGCTTAGAGGCAGAGGTAGGGGAGACCTTCACCTGCAGGTGAGTGTGCTCACGCCGTCAAGACTCGATTCAAAGTCAAAAGACATCTTCAAGAAACTCCGCGAACTTCATAAAGAAGATGGCCCAAGACTGGGTAGTAGACGAGCCAAGGGTCGCTTTTAGTGCACTGGTTTTATGACCCGACCTTCACCAGGGATTCGACGAAAATTCGCGGCGACGAGATCCAGCACTTCAAGTCGCTGAGAATCCGAGTTGGCGAGGAGCTTGTTGTCACCGATGGTTTAGGAAACTCGCACAGCTGCAAGGCCATCGATCCAGCAAAGGGTGAGGTGCAGGTTGAGAGCAGCAGGCAACACGATCGGCCAGAGGTTCGGATTCAACTCATCCAGGCGATCGCCAAGGGAGACCGGGACGAAATGGCGCTGCAGGCCTCTGTCGAACTCGGCTGCAGTTCGGTTGTCGCCTGGCAGGCTGAGCACTCTATTTCGAGGTGGGATGGCAAGGAGCAAAAGAGTCTTGAGCGTTGGCGGCAAATAGCCGTAGCGGCCATGAAGCAAAGTCAGCAGGCCTTCCTGCCTGACATTCAAGGTCCACTCAGTACCTCCGACCTTGAGCCAATTGGCCACGGCATCCTTTTGCTTCCAGAGGCAGATATCCCTCTAAGCGAGGTTGACCTTGGAGCAACCGAGTATTCACTGGTCGTAGGCCCCGAAGGTGGAATAGCTAAGCCTGAGATCGAGCAGCTCAACGCTTCGGGGTTTGTTGCCTACCGGCTGGGGGAGTCGGTCATGAGGACCAGCACTGCGGGACCAGCGGCAATTGCAGCGATAAAGACGCTGCGCGGGCTTTGGTGAAGTTGCGTAGTATGAAATTGGAGGACTAATTGGACTGCATTTTTTGCAAAATTGTGGATGGGCAGCTCGGCACCGAACTCATTGCTGAGAATGAGCTCGCCGTCGCATTCTGGGACATAAAACCCCTCGCTAAGACCCACATTCTTGTTGTGCCAAGAGCTCACACCAAGAACATTGCGGAGATTACCGGCACCGAAGAGCTAGCCGGCCTGCACTCACTAATTCGTGAGGTTGCGGCAAAGTTCACCGACGGCCAGTTCCGCTTGCAGTTCAATAGCGGCGAGCTAGAGGGGCAGACCGTATTTCACACCCATGCTCACGTCCTCTCCGGACGGACGGTTTAGTGCCAAAGCTAAGTTTTGAAGCACCTCCGGTAGCACTGCTTGACCTGCTAGGTAGTGAAGACAGCCTGATCAGGCAGCTTGAGAAGGAGATTCCCGGCCTGAAGGTGCAAAACCGCGGCCATGACTTCTCTCTTGAAGGCGAGCAAGACGCAATTGAGACTGGGCAAAGGGTAGTCCTGGAGCTGGCAGAGCTAATTAGTCAGGGGATAAGCCCGGACCGCAAAATGGTTACCGAGAGCATCAAGATGCTGGCGGCAAATGAGGTGCCATCAAAGGTGTTGGGTGCTGGGGCCATCCAGACTCCTGCAAAGACTGTCAGAGCAAAAACCATGGGCCAGAAGCAATACCTTCAAGCAATCGATGACCACACCATCACCTTTGGAATCGGACCTGCGGGAACCGGAAAGACCTACCTGGCGGTTGCAAAGGCGGTTGCTGCGCTCTACCGCAAGCAGGTCAGCAGAATCATTCTCACGCGTCCTGCGGTGGAGGCGGGGGAGCGTCTTGGCTACCTTCCAGGAACCTTGAGCGAAAAGATTGATCCCTACCTAAGACCATTGTTTGACGCCCTGCAGGAGATGCTCGAGCCCGATGCGACCGCAAAACTGATGGAGTCAGGGGTGATTGAGGTGGCGCCACTTGCCTACATGCGAGGCAGGACGCTAAATGACAGTTTCATTATCCTCGACGAGGCACAAAACACCACTGCGGAGCAGATGAAGATGTTCCTTACACGACTGGGATTTGGTTCCAAGATGGTCGTGACAGGGGACATCACGCAGGTCGACCTGCCAACTGGCAAGTCAGGGTTAGATGTTGCGACCGCAATACTTGCTGATGTCAACGACCTCCACATCGCAAGGCTCTCGAGTAAGGATGTGGTTCGTCACGAGCTGGTGACTCGAATAGTTGACGCCTACGAACGGGCAGGCAAAAAGTGACGATTGAGATTACAAACGAGTCAGAGCTTGAGGTTGACCTAACCCGGGTTCAAAGTCTGGCTGAGCACGTTCGAGAGGCACTCAGGCTTCACCCGCTAGTTGATGTCGGCGTTATCTTTGTCGATGAAGCACCTATGACCGACCTTCATGTTCGCTGGATGGATGAACCCGGTCCCACCGACGTGCTCAGTTTTCCGATGGACGAGCTCAGACCTGGTTCCGAAGAGATGTTGTCTGCAGAGGGCGTGCTGGGGGATGTTGTTATTTGCCCCCAGGTTGCAAGAAGGCAGGCCGAGGTGGCAGGTCACGAAGAGATCAACGAGATTCTTATGCTGCTAACCCATGGCATGCTGCACCTGGTGGGCTTTGACCATGCCGAGCCGGAAGAAGAGAAAGAAATGTTTGCTCTGCAAAAGGAGCTTTTGGATTCGTTCTATGAGGTCGAATCAAATGCTTGAGATTGCAATCGGCCTGGGGTTCCTTTTGATTCTGATTCCATTGGCTGCCGTTCAGACCCATTTGGAGATTGAGGAAGATCCAAGAGCAGGCTCACTCTCGATTGCTAGAGCGTTCCTGATTTCGCTCCTAGCCGCGATTTGGATTGCCCTCTCAGATTCGCTTACGGTGCTGAGCATCACGCTTGCCGGTGTTCTGATGCTGATTTGGTTTGCGCAGCAGTTTGTGGGTAGAAGACTTGGGCAGCTATCGATCGCCGCCAAGTGGTCCCAAAAGGTCGACTCAGGGGTGAGCAGTTGGGCAAACATGGTGAAGCCGCTAAGGCTCAAGACCCCTGAACAGCTTGAAAGCTATGAGCAGGAGCTAATCGAATCCGTAGAGGACTTCTCTGAGACTGTCGTGAGAGAGGTTATGGTCCCAAGAGTTGACATTGAGGTTCTGGACAGCGACACAACACTTGAGAAGGCACTATCGGCTTTCATCAGTACGGGCTACTCCCGACTACCAGTGATTGGCGATGATGTGGACGATGTTGTGGGCATTCTCTATCTCAAGGATGTCACCAAGGTCATCCACCAAAACCCTCAGCACCTCTCAACAAAGACTGCCTTAGAGCTCAGTCGGAAACCTATTTTCGTTCCAGAAACCAAGGTGGTATCTGAACTACTGAGAGAGATGCAGTCCTCCAGGACTCAGATCGCAATGGTGGCCGACGAATACGGCGGCGTGGCTGGCCTGGTATCAATCGAGGACCTGATCGAAGAGTTGGTCGGGGAGATCAGCGACGAGTATGACCGCGATGACAGCGGAATCGAGGACCTGGGCGAGCTCAGGTACCGAGTGAGCCCAAGAGTCACTCTCGACGAAATATCTGAGCACTGCGACATGGAGATTGAAGACGAGGATGTTGACACCGTCGGTGGCCTACTCACCAAAGCCGTGGGCCATCTGCCAAGCGGCGGCGAAGTAGTCGAGATTGCGGGACTGGAACTGACAGCGGAACGAGTCGACGCTCGAAGGGGACGCATTCTTTCGGTGCTGGTTCGAAAGCTGCCTGTTTCGTGAGTGACTTTCGCTCGGGCTTCGCAACCTTCGTGGGCAGGCCAAACGTGGGTAAGTCAACGCTCACCAATGCAATTGTTGGTAGCAAGGTGGCAATTACCAGTTCCAAGCCTCAGACCACGCGCAAGGCAATCAGGGGCATCCACACCACCGAAACGGGCCAACTGGTCTTGGTCGACACCCCCGGGATTCACAAGCCAAGAACCCTTTTGGGTCAGCGTCTGAACGCGGTGGTGGATGAGACCCTTGGGTCAGTTGACGTCATAGCGTTTTGCTCTCCGGCGAATGAGGCAATAGGACCGGGCGACCGGAGAATCGTTGAAGAGATCCAGAAGTTTCCAAAGGCCAAAAAGATTGCGATTGCAACCAAGATTGACGCAGCCGGCAGAGATCAAACCGCCAAGCACCTTATGGAGCTTTCCGAGCTAGGTGAATGGGCTGAGATCGTTCCCGTTTCTGCGATTACGGGTAAGCAGATTGACCTCCTCGTAGAGCTATTGATTGCGCTGATGCCGACAGGACCAATGCTCTATCCAAGCGAGCAGTCGACGGAGGAAGAGCACGAGGACATCATCTGTGAGTTGGTCCGCGAGGCCGCACTAGAGCGTCTTGAGGACGAGCTTCCACACTCACTGGCCGTGACCCTCGACGAGATAGTCATGGAGGACAAAAAGAAGATCTTCCTAAGCGTCTGGGTCGAGCGCGACAGCCAAAAAGG
>JADHKY010000083.1 GCA_016780945.1 Aquiluna sp.
CAGAATCAGTGGCACAAGAAGTGCCTGGTCTCTTGCTGTTGCATCCGTCACATCCAGCGTCGATGCATCCTGCCCACCCACGAGCGCAATGGCTCCGTCGGGGAGCTCATCGAGAATCACCCTGAGGTCTCTGATGATTTCTAGAGCCTCGTTGGATTCGGGATCGGCATCGAGCACGAGCCTAAGTTCGGAGTAGTTAGCGTCACTTTGGCCATCGGAAATCTCCGCGACGCCCGGTATGTCCACCAGCCCTCTTGCCTCATCGACATACTCGGTCTCAACCACGACAAAGGTCGGGGTGGCGCTTCCCGCCGGGAAGGCGTCCGCTAGGACCTCCTGACCGAGAACTGCCTCGGGCTTCTCAATAAAAATCTCGGTTGCGCTAAGGCCGTTCTTGATGCCCAAGCCGCCGGAGGCCAGGCCACCTAAAATCGCCACACCAATTGCGGCAACGGCCAGCGGCTTCTTAGAAACCGCGTTGCCGAGCTTGGACCAGATGGACTTCTCGTAGGGGTTTTTTCCACCAACTCTTGGCACGAAGGGCCAGAAGATCCAGCGACCAAATACCACCAACGCAGAGGGGAGAACGAGCAGGCCAGCGACCATGGCAACCACGATTCCCACAGCTGAAACCAGACCCAGCACCTGCCTACCCTCAATCTCAGCCAGTAGAAGGAGCGCCAGGGCAACGGCAACGGTTGACCCGGAGGCAAGGATTGCAGGTCCCGCTCCGCGAATAGCAACTCTCATGGCCTCGCGGCGATCTTCAAAGTTCAAAAGCTCCTCGCGATAGCGAGCAATCAACAGCAGCGCGTAGTTAGTAGCAGCACCAAACACCAAAACCGAGAGGATTCCGGTCACCGAACCATCTGGGACAAAACCCAAAAAGTCCGCGACCCTGCGAGCCAAAATGCCAGCCATGCCGTCGGCGGTGCCGACGACAGCAAGAGGTATCAGCCAGAGCACCGGCGAGCGGTAGGTGACCAAGAGAAGCACCGCCACAACGCCAGCTGTAAACGCTAGAAGCAGGAAGTCAGCGCCCTCAAAGATTGAACCGACGTCCTTAATAAAAGCCTCCGGACCTGTGACGTAGACATCGATGCCAGCAGGCATCGCCTCCGGCGCTAGCTCACGCATTGTCTCAACGCGCTCCGTTGTCAGCTCAAAGTCATCGGTTGCATCTAGCGGGACCGTAATTAGAGCGGTGGTGCCATCTTCAGAGATGGCAGCTGGCGGAACAAACTTCTCCCCCATGACCTCCGCGTTTGAAAACTCTAAGAACTTCTCGTTCGCGCCGCCTGAGGGCATCATCTTTTGGGGATCAAAGGCTCCCTGAATCCACTCAAGTTGAGTTTGCGTGAACTCGGTGTCAGAGAAATAGACGATGAAGGCTGCAGAGCCTTCGACCACATCGAAGTTCTCCTGAATCTTGGCGACCTGAACGCTCTCGGCACTATCGGGAAGTCCATTGGTGGGTGTTGTTTCGGTGGCCTCGAGAGGAAGTCCAACAAATGCGAATACGGCAAATCCCAGTGCAACCAACATGTTTAGTGGTGCGGTGGCTTTTCCCGTTAGGTACTTGAGCAGCCCGTTCATGTTTCTCCAGTTCTACAGAGCGGAGTCTTGAGTGGCAAGTGAGGGATTCGAACCCCCGTAGGCATACACCAGCTGATTTACAGTCAGATCCCTTTGGCCGCTTGGGTAACTTGCCGTGCGCTAGGCGCAAGGAGAAAGGATACCTGATTTTGGAATTGTAAAGTGGCGGTAAAACCCATAACCGTTTACAGTCTTTTACATGGTCGGCATAGTTGAGGTAGCTCAGCGCGCCGGAGTCTCAACAGCAACGGTCTCTCGCGCACTCAATGGCAAGTCCCACGTCTCCGCGCGAGCGCGCGAGCGAGTGCTCAAGGCTGCTCAGGAACTTGGCTATGTAGCATCTTCTTCCGCCTACACACTTGCCACCGGCCGCTCCAAGAACATTGGGGTCGTGATGCCGTTTGCTGCCACCTGGTTCTTTTCAACGGTTTTGGAAGGTGCGGCTAACGCCCTGGTAAATCGCGGCTACGACGTAACCCTCTATAACCTCTCGGGTGGTTCTGGACACAGAAAGCGCGTCTTTGAGGACCTTGTCCTTAGAAAGCGAGTGGACGGCGTATTGACCGTTGCTCTAAAGGTCTCCGATGAGGAGCTGAAGCGGCTAACGGATCTCAAGAAGCCAATCGTAGGAATCGGTGGACCAATACCGGGAGCTAGATCGATAAGCATCGACGATGAGGGGGCAGGCAGGCTTGCCACTCAGCACCTAATCTCTCTCGGCCACACCAAGATTGGAATGATCGCGGGAAACCCTGCAAGTGAGATGGACTTTCACCAGCCCTACCTCCGGAAAACCGGTTATCACGAGGCACTTCTCGATGCCAACCTTGACTTTGTCCCGCAGTGGATGGCGGAGGCAGACTTCACCGTCGCCGGCGGCTACCACGCAGCCAAGCAGATGCTTGGAGATCCAAGGAGTGCTCCGACCGCGATCTTCTGCGCCAGCGATGAGATGGGTTATGGAGCAATCCAGGCTGCCAGAGACTTGGGTCTCAGGGTCCCCCAAGACATCTCCGTAATCGGACTCGATGGCCACCCCCTTGGCATGTTCTATGGGCTCTCAACCATTGACCAAAAGACCGCCGAGCAGGGAGAGCACGGAGCCAACTGGATCGTCGACATCCTTGAGTCCGGGGATGACAAGCAACTTGCGAACATCGAGCAGCTCACCACCTGGCCCATTGACCTAACGGTGCGCTCCTCAACCGCCCGCCAATCAAAGACCTAGGAGAGAAATGGCAGACTCATCATTCGACATCGTCAGCAAGGTTGACCGCCAGGAGACTGACAATGCGCTCAACCAGGCCGCCAAAGAGATACAGCAGCGCTACGACTTCAAGGGAACCGATGCAGACATCTTTTGGAGCGGAGAGAGCATCGTCATCAAGGCAAACTCAGAGGAGCGCGCAAAGGCTGCGCTCGATGTCTTCCAGACCAAACTCATCAAGCGCGGCATCTCGCTAAAGTCACTAGATTCCTCGGAGCCCCAACCCTCGGGCAAGGAGTTCCGCATCACCTCGACCATGAAAAACGGCATCGATCAAGAAAATGCCAAGAAGATCTCAAAGATCATTCGCGATGAGGGTCCCAAGAGTCTCAAGAGTCAAATTCAAGGTGATGAGCTCAGAGTTAGCTCAAAGAGCCGAGATGACCTGCAGCAGTTAATTGCTCTTCTGAGAGGCAAAGACCTCGATGTTGACCTGCAGTTTGTGAACTACCGCTAGCCCATAGCTAGGTAGCCGGTGCCACTTCCGAGAACCGAGAAGTAGGCGGCGTCTGCAAAGTACGCAGCCTCCCCCTGTCTAAGACTCAAAGACTCTTCCTTTGAGGTTGAGATGACAATTTCACCGGCCACACAGACCGCAATTGCTCGACCCTTCAGGGCAACATCGATCAGCATGTTTGCCCCGCTCGGCTCAAGGCGGTAGAGGCTAAAGTCCTCTGCCGATACTCGATACTCAGTCAGGCCGCTGGTCAGCTCGAACGTGTCCACCAGTGGACTCTCGAGCTCACTAAAGTCCAAAATCTGCATTAGCTCTGGTCTATCAATCGGCTTTTTGGTCAGGCCTCCGCGAAGCACGTTGTCAGAAGCTGCCATAACCTCCACCCCTAGGCCAGAGAGGTAGACATGGATGTTGCCCGCAGGGAGGTATAGCGCCTGGCCCGGTTTAAGCACCACGTGGTTCATCAAGAGAGCAACCAGTAGCCCCACATCCCCTGGATGCTCCTGGGCAATCTTCGTCAATAGCTGGCCGCGATCTCCGAGTGAACTAGCTGCGGCAAGAAGCCTCTCAGCGTGATCGTTGGCTGCCTCGAGCGCCCAACTGGTAGCACCGCGGAGTCCCTCGCTCGCCAGAGCCGTTAGCCAAGGTGAGAATGCGGCATCGGCCTCGCTGAGAGCCTCCAGATCTTGCTGAATCATCGCAACCGATCGATAACCACAGAGCGCCTCAAACTCACTAACAGCAACAATGGCTTCGGGCTTGTGGTTCGGGTCAGAGTAACCGGGATAACCCTCCCCAAAGCGCATGGAAGCATGCTCCCTAGACGGGTGGGCCTGAATGGAAAGCGGAGCGCTAGCTGCGAGGAACTTAACCAGGAACCCAAGAGGTTCGATGCGATCTGAGAGCTTGCCACCGTCTTCATCCAAAACCTCTGCCGGCGAGGATGGGTGAGTTCCAAACCAGAGCTCTGCCTGCGGCTCACCGTCAGGCTTCGTTCCCAGCAGCTGAGGAATCAAATCAAGTGAACCCCACGCATAGCGCTTAGGTGAGTTGGTGAGCTTTAGCAGTGTCACCTGCCCAGACTACCTATCCTCGTCTGGCGCAACTATCACCGACATTGGGCCGGTGGGTGGTGCAGCAGCGTTGAGCTCGCTTCTGCGTGCCCGCTTAGCCCACTGGTCGGCAATGACGCCCGAGATGAGAGCAAGAATCACCGGGAAGAAAAAGGCTGTCGAGAGCCCAACGCCTTCGGTGAGCGCTCCCATGCCTGCCTTAGCGCCAATTGCCACCGAGGAGTTAAACAGGCTCAACCTACTCACTGCCCATGCGGTTGAAACTCCGGGGATGTGACCTGCGGCCGAGAAAAACGCTGGTGAGGCTGGTGCCAGCCCAAGCCCTGCGAGCCCCCACAGAATCGAAGCTGTAACTAGCCCAAGAATTGTGTTAAGGCTGCTTATCGCCGAAGCGCTCAGAGCTGCTAGTGCCAGGGCTGCAGCTGCCAGGAATGCTCCCCTAGAAGCGATGGTGTGAGGGTGATATTTCTCAGCAAGTCTGGTCATCGAGAGCCGACCAATGATCATGCCAATCATGAAGACTCCAAAGGGTATCGACCTAAGAGCCACATCAACGTTTAGGACATCGCGAGCAAAGACCGCCGCCCAGTCAATGACCGCAACCTCCGGGTAGATGGCAGCAAAGAGCCCGATCGCTAAGAACCACAGCTGCGAGGGCATTTGGTAGAACTTGCGCTTGACAACCCCCGCCCGCTCCTCGACGTGGCCATCCTCCT
>JADHKY010000084.1 GCA_016780945.1 Aquiluna sp.
ACCTTTCCATGCACCACCGCCAACTGGGCAACCAATTTGGCGAGCTGGGTCTTGTCTTGGGAGCTACCACTCATAGTTAGAGTTTAGGAGTGGAAATTGCTACCTGGAACGTCAACTCGGTCAGAGCTAGGGCTCAGCGAGTAACTCAGTTCTTGGAGCGCACCCAAGTAGACGTTCTGGCAATGCAAGAAATCAAGTGCAAGCCCGAGCAGTTCCCCTACGCAGACTTTGAAGCTGTTGGCTACGAGGTCATCGCACACGGCCTAAACCAGTGGAACGGTGTCGCCTTTGCCTATAAAAAAGACCTAGCGCCGACAGACATCGAGACTTCCTTTCCGCAGCAGCCGCATTTCAAGGACTCTCTCGAGGCAAGGGCGCTGGGTGCGACATTTGGCGATATCAGGATCTGGAGCCTCTATGTCCCGCACGGCAGGGGTCTTGATGACCCACACATGGACTACAAGCTTGAGTTTTTAGAGCGCCTCGGATCTCACGTTGCCGAGGAGCTGGAGGAAGACCCGAGCAGCCAGATTGCCCTAGTTGGTGATTTCAACATCGCACCCCTTGATTCCGATGTTTTCAACGTCGGGTTTTTTGACACCCACGTCTCTCAGCCGGAGCGCGATGTCTTCGAAGTCTTTGAGCAGATTGGCTTCACCGACCTGCACCGCAAGTTTGTCCCCGAGGGCTATACCTACTGGGACTACAAAGACCTCAGGTTCCCAAGAAATGAGGGCATGCGCATCGACTTCATTCTCAGCTCCCCCGAGCTAACCGAAAGAATCACAGCCGGGAGTATCGAAAGAGACGAGCGCAAGGGCGAGGGGCCCAGCGATCACGTGCCGGTTATAGCTTCGATTTCTGGCTGAGCCAGTGATCGCGCTCTTCCCGGCTCATCTTCTCAATCGCATACCTCAGCATTGTTCTGGGCATTGTTGCGGCGTGAGCATCCAGAAAGCGCCTGAGCGCAGCTAGGTCCTTCTTGCCGGCCTCTCTTAGCATCCAGCCGGAGGCCTTGTGAATCAGGTCATGCTCATGGTCAATGAGGTATTCGACGATATGAAAGGTTGGCTCAAGCTCAAGCTCTCGGATCAGAGCGTAGGTAAAGATGATCGATACACGTTGCTTCCAAAGATCCCCGCTGTCGGCGAATGTTTTGAGGTATTCAAAAACATCCTCTCTGCCAAGCAGCTGCGCACCCAAGTGTGTCGCCGAGCAGTCCACCAAATCCCAGTGATTTACCTTCCGTAAATCAAGAAGCTCCAGGTAGAGGTTGAATAGTTCCTCTCGCTTCTCCATATCCCTGGATGACTTGTAGCGGTTGACCAGTATCACCAGAGCGCAAAACCGTTCCTCGTGGAACTCGCTCATTGCAAGCTCCCTGATCTCAGCTAGAGGAAGATCCTTGAAGCTCTTGGCGACCGAGCGCGAGACTGGCACCCTAATGCCTAGAAACTTGTCGCCCTCACCGTATTCACCCGGACCGGTCTTGTAGAACCACTCCTGGCTTTTTGCGAGCGCCGGGCTTCCAAGCTTCCTCAGCTCGCTGGCAACGTTAGACGCTTGCATCTTCTCTCACGCTTTCGACCAGCAATGCCTGGCCGTCCGCAGAGATATCAACCCGAACGAAACTGCCATCCTCAACTTCGCCAACCAGCAGAAGATTCGCGAGTTTGTCGTCGATCTCTCTTTGCATCAGCCTTCTAAGTGGCCTTGCCCCATAGACGGGGTCATAGCCGTGCTCCGCCAGCCACAACCTTGCTGCCGGCGTGACTCCGAGAGTTAGCCTCTTGGCCTCAAGTCTCACCATAAATCTCTCAATCTGCAGGTCGACAATCGAGCCAAGCTCTTCCTTGCTCAGGGCATCGAAGATCACAACATCGTCCAGTCGGTTAAGAAACTCTGGCTTGAATGAGGTGCGAACCATCTCCATCACAGCTTCACGTCGCTGTGAGTCGTTTAGGTCCTCTGCAATTAGGAACTGTGAGCCTAGATTCGAGGTCATAATCAGAATCACGTTTCTAAAGTCAACGGTTCGACCTTGGCCGTCAGTGAGCCTGCCGTCATCGAGAACCTGTAGCATCACGTCGAAGACCTCGGGGTGCGCCTTTTCAATCTCATCCAGCAGCACCACCGAATACGGCCTGCGCCTAATAGCCTCGGTCAACTGACCGCCCTCGTCATAACCGACGTATCCCGGAGGGGCTCCAATCAGTCTGCTAACGCTGTGTTTCTCGCCGTATTCGCTCATGTCGATTCGAACCATGGACTTCTCGTCATCAAACAAAAACTCGGCTAGAGACTTGGCAAGCTCGGTCTTTCCAACACCAGTTGGACCAAGGAACATAAATGAGCCTGTTGGACGATCCGGATCTGAGATGCCAGCTTTTGATCGGCGGACGGCATCGCTGACAGCCTTGACCGCTTTCTTCTGACCAATCAGTCGCTTACCGAGCTCTGCCTCGAGCTGCAGCAGCTTCTGAGATTCGCCAGCGAGCAATCTTCCTGTTGGGATGCCAGTCCAGGCCGAAACCACTGCCGCAATCTCGTCCTCGGAGACCTGCTCACCGACCATGCGCTCACGAGGCTGAGAGTCTTGGCTCTCTGCGTCTTGGAGCTGCTTCTCAAGTTGTGGAATTTCGCCATAGAGCAGCTTGGATGCCTGCTCCAGATTTGCCTCACGCTGAGCCTTCTCAGCAGCAACCCTGGCAGCATCCAGCTTGGTCTTGAGCTCACCGATCTTGTTCAGCTCGCTGCGCTCTGACTCCCAGCGTTGATTTAGACCATCGAGTCGCTCTTGCTTTTCAGCCAGGTCCTCCTGAAGTTTTTCAAGTCGCTGCTTTGAGGCCTCGTCCTTTTCCTTCTTCAGAGCAAGCTGTTCGAGCTTGAGCCTGTCCACCTGACGCCTAAGCTCATCGATCTCCACGGGAGCCGAGTCAATCTCCATGCGCAGCCTCGATGCGGCCTCATCGACTAGGTCGATGGCCTTATCTGGAAGTTGGCGGCCTGTGATATAGCGGCTGGAGAGTGCGGCAGCTGCCACCAATGCGCTATCGGCAATGGTGACTTTGTGATGGGCCTCATAGCGCTCTTTAAGCCCGCGCAAGATAGCAACGGTGTCCTCAACCGAGGGCTCACCCACATAGACCTGCTGGAACCTGCGCTCCAGAGCGCTGTCCTTCTCAATTCGTTCGCGGTACTCATCAAGTGTTGTTGCCCCAATGAGTCTTAGCTCACCACGAGCAAGCATTGGCTTGAGCATGTTTGAGGCGTCCATCGAGCCATCGGCTGCGCCCGCGCCAACAAGAGTGTGAAGCTCGTCGATGAAAGTAATGACGCCACCCTCAGCCTCTTGAATCTCCTTCAAGACGGCCTTCAGTCGCTCCTCGAATTCACCACGGAACTTTGAACCCGCGACCATCGCACTTAGGTCAAGGCTGATAAGGGTCTTGCCCTTCAAGCTCTCCGGGACATCTCCGGCAACAATGCGCTGGGCTAGACCCTCAACAACTGCCGTCTTACCAACGCCAGGCTCACCAATGAGCACGGGGTTGTTCTTCGTCCTCCTGGAGAGCACCTGGCTCACTCGCCGAATTTCGCTATCTCTTCCGATAACGGGGTCGAGCTTGCCCGCCCTGGCCTGAGCCGTCAGGTCAATGCCAAACGCCTCAAGGGCTTTTACCTGTTCTTGCGGCTGTTGCTGTTGCATTAGCGCCTCCTCCATAAAACTACTGAGCCCGACTTCTCGGGCCTCTGTCCCGGGTTCAGGCGAATAACACCCTGATCTCCGGCTGCGAATACCCGATTACCGGGTTGGCTCATGAGCTGGTCTGCGAGCTCTCGCTCGAGATCACGAACGCGAGACTTGAGGCTCACGTTCTCGTTTACTAGTTCGAGGACCCTGCGAATGCCCTCGAGGGAAACTCCCTCAGCACTTAGCTTGGCGACCTCTCTCAGCTTCGCCACATCCTGCATGGTGTAGCGGCGGGAGCGTCCCTGGGTTCTCGTTGGAGAGACCAGGCCCATGCGGTCATACTGCCTGAGGGTCTGCGGGTGCATGCCGGAGAGCTCGGCCGCTACCGAGATAACAAACAGTGGCGTGTTCTCATCTAGCTCCATGGCTCCTCCTAAAGTGTTCCCGCCCTAGAAATCAAATCCTGACGAGGATTCTCGTCCGGTAGCTCCGCATCAAACTGCTCAAGAAGCTTCTTGGCCTTTGCGGGAAGGTGTCCTGGGACCATTACCTCAACCGTTGCCAGCAGGTCACCCTGCCGAGAGCCAAACTGTACGCCCTTGCCTTTGACCCTTAGGGTTCTGCCATTTGGAGTCCCTGCGGCTACCTTCAGCTTCACAGGATCTCCACCCAGCACGGGCACCTCGATGGTTGCCCCGAGAGTTGCCTCGGCGTAGGTAACAGGAACCGAGACCCTAATGTTGTCGCCATCTCTGGTGAAGACCGCGTGCGGCTTCACCTTGATGGTCACCACTAGATCACCGGCTGGGCCGCCATTGGGCGAAGGCTGGCCCTTGCCCTTGACCTTGAGCTTCTGGCCGTCCTGAATTCCTGCCGGCACCTTCACGCTCACCGACTCATTTCTGAGGTTGAGCTTGACTGTGGTGCCGTTGACGGAGTCGATGAAATTTATCGAAGCCGTGGTGCTGAGGTCCTGACCCCGCTGAGGGCCGAAGCCTCCGAACCCACCAAAGCCTGGGAATCCACCGCCCTGAAAACCGCCACCTCCAAAGAGGTTGCTGAAGACATCTTCAAAGCCGGCTCCCTGGCCTCCAGCCTGGAAGCGAGCGCCGCCACCCATGGCCCTGATTGCGTCATACTCCCTGCGCTGCTCGGCATCGGAGAGCACGTCATAGGCCTCGGAGATGTCCTTGAACCTGGCCTCCGCTGCCGCATCGCCAGGATGCAAATCGGGGTGGTTGTCCTTCGCAAGCTTGCGGTAGGTCTTCTTTAGATCTGCATCAGAGACGTCCTTGGAGACTCCAAGGATTTTGTAGAAGTCCTTTTCAATCCAGTCTTGTGACGCCATCTAACACACCTCCTAATTACTTATCCGCAGGAACCGAGACCGCAACCTTCGCAGG
>JADHKY010000085.1 GCA_016780945.1 Aquiluna sp.
AGTACGAGCTTCTCTCCAAGCAGGCAAACCTCAAGGAGCTATTCCCCGAGGTAATCGTGACTTTGGGCGAGGAGGGCGCCGAGGTTTTAGGTATAGCGAAGTCGCCAGCTTTTGAGGTTGAGGTTGTTGATTCAACCGGTGCCGGAGACGCGTTCGCCGCGAAGTATCTCGCTCAAAGATTGGCTGGTCTTGAGGTTGAAGACGCCCTTAGAGATGCCAATGCCTTCGCAGCGCAGGCCGTTACCAAGCCCGGCGGTCAGCCCTAGGTTCTAGTGGCCCTTTGGGTGCCAAACGGTCTTGACCTCCATGAGGTCCAGGATGTGCTGGAGGTTTCCCTTGGCGCCCTCTCTGGGGTAGGTGCCAGGACGAATGACGCGCTTGACGGTATTTGCCGCGCTGATCTCTAGCTCGGTGGGATTCGAGGTTCCCTCGAGGTCCACGGCGTTGACGTCCATGTGACCCACTAACCAGCTCGAGAGCTCAGCCTCTTTGCCGCTGAGGACGTTCACCACCCCACCGGGCAGGTCGCTGGTGGCCAGCACCTCGCCGAGGGTTAGTGCCGGTAGAGATAGGTGCTCGCTGGTGACAACCACCACGGTGTTCCCCGAGACAATCGCTGGGGCGATGGTGTTCACAAAACCCACCAGGGCCGAGCCCTGAGGAGCAAATGCTCCGACCACGCCAGTTGGCTGGTTGGTCGAAATGTTGAAGTAGGGGCCTGCAACCGGGTTCATGCTTCCCGCAACGGAGTCAATCTTGTCTGTCCAGCCGGCATGCCAGACCCAGGAGTCAATTGCTGCGCTGACCTCGGCATCGGCCTGCTTCTGGGTCTTACCCGTGAGCGAAGAGATCTCACTAACGAACTGTTCCCTTCGACCCTCCAGCATCTCTGCGATTCGGTAGAGGACCTGACCGCGGTTGTATGCAGAGGCTCCAGCCCAGCCTGGTTGTGCGGCTCTGGCGGCCTGCACTGCATCGCGGACATCCTTGCGGCTTGCGAGTGCGACGTTTGCGACATGGTTGGCTTTGGAGTCCTTGACCTGGTAGCTGCGCCCTGACTCGCTCCTTGGGAACTTGCCCGCGATAAAGAGCTTGTAGGTCTTCTTCACATCGAGTCTCATTTACTTACCTGCCTTCAGGTAGCTAAGGAGGCCCTGTCGGCCACCCTCACGGCCATAGCCGGATTCTTTGAAGCCACCAAATGGGCTGGTGGGGTCGAATTGATTAAAGGTATTGCTCCAGATCACTCCGGCGTTTAGTTGGTCGGCGAGCTTGAGCATCTTCGACCCCTTCTCGGTCCAGATGCCTGCGGAGAGGCCGTATTCGGTGTTGTTGGCCTTGGTCACAGCCTCTGCTGGTGTGCGGAAGGTTATGACGCTAAGAACCGGCCCGAAGATTTCTTCCCTGGCAACTGTGTTTGCCGGGCTTACGTTGTCGACAATCGCAGGGGCAAACCAGAAGCCATTTCTAGGTATCTTGCACTCGGGCTGCCAGAGCTCACCACCTTCGCTCACGCCCTTCTTCACTAGCTTCTTGATCTTTGCCAGCTGGTCGGCAGAGTTAATAGCACCGACGTCGGTGTTCTTGTCCATCGGGTTACCAAGTCTGAGGGTGTTCATCCTGCGCTTTAGCTTCTTGATGAACTCGTCGTGGATGGACTCCTGAATTAGCAGCCTTGATCCTGCACAACAAACATGACCCTGGTTGAAGAAGATGCCATTAATGACCCCCTCGATTGCCTGGTCGATAGGAGCATCGTCAAAGACGATGTTGGCTGCCTTGCCGCCAAGCTCGAGCGTGACTTTCTTGTTGCTGCCGGCAACCTGCTTGGCAATGATCTTGCCCACCTCGGTTGAGCCTGTGAAGGCAACTTTGTTCACGTCTTTGTGGCCAACGAGCGCAGCCCCGGTGTCGCCGAAACCGGTGACGATGTTAACTACGCCTTCGGGAAGCTCTGCCTGCTGGCAGATCTCGGCAAAGAGCAGTGCGGAAAGTGGTGTGGTCTCTGAGGGCTTGAGGACTATTGTGTTGCCGGCCGCTAGAGCGGGGGCAATCTTCCACGCGAGCATCATCAGCGGGAAGTTCCAGGGAACCACCTGTGCCGCAACGCCCAAGGCTTGGGGATTGTGTCCGAGACCTGCGTGGTCAAGCTTGTCGGCCCAACCTGCATAGTAGAAGAACCAAGAGACTGCGGTTGGAACATCGAAGTCGCGGGTTTCCTTGATGGGCTTTCCGTTATTCAGGGTTTCCGCTACCGCAAGCTCTCTAGCCCGCTCCTGCATGATTCTTGCGATTCTGTAGAGGTATTTTCCTCGCTCTGCTCCAGAGAGCTTGCCCCAAACCTTCTCAAAGGAGGACCTTGCCGCCTTCACCGCAAGGTCGACGTCCTTGGCTGTGCCGTGGGAGATCTGTGCAAGCACCTCTTCGGTTGCCGGGTTAATCGTTGGGTAAAGATTGGCGGGCTTGGTGAACTTGCCTCCGATGAAGTGGCCGTAGCTCTTTTGGAAGCTTGCGAGCTTGGCCTCCGGGGCGGGTGCGTAGTCGAACATTTTCTCTCCTAGTCCACGCTTACGTAGTCAGGACCCAAGTAGGTCTTAGTCAAAAGCTTCTTGCGCTGCATCAGTACGTCGTTGAGCAGGCTGGAGGCACCAAAGCGGAACAGTTCTGGCGTGAGCCAGCGCTCTCCCGCGGTTTCCTTCACAACTACCAGGTACCTGAGGGCATCCTTTGCGGTCCTGATGCCGCCGGCAGGCTTCACGCCAATTAGCTCGCCGGTCTGGTCAAACCAGTCCCGCACCGCCTCGAGCATTAGAAGGGTGATGGGCAGGGTCGCATTGACCGTGACCTTGCCGGTGGAGGTCTTGATGAAATCTGCTCCTGCCAGCATGGCTAGGTAGCTTGCGCGTCTGATGTTGTCATAGGTTTGCAGCTCACCAGTCTCAAGGATTACCTTGAGGTGAGCGGGTTTGCCCTTGGGCCTTTGGCAGGCTTGCTTCACTGCTTGAATCTGCTTAAAGACCTCCAGGTAGTTGCCGCTTAGGAAGGCGCCGCGGTCAATGACCATGTCAATCTCATCCGCACCAAATGCGACGGCATCCTTGGTGTCCTGAAGCTTGACCTTCATGCTGGCCCTTCCAGAGGGGAAGGCAGTTGCCACAGCGGCAACATGGATCTTGCTCTTTCCGAGTGCGGCCTTCGCATGAGGGACCATGTCTCCATAGACGCAGATTGCGGCTGGGGTTGGGCACTCGGGGTCGTCCATGTCAGGTGTCATTGCCTTTTGGCAGAGACTTCTCACCCGCTGAGGGGTGTCCATGCCCTCTAGGGTAGTTAGGTCCATCATCTTGATGGCCATATCCAAACCCCAGACCTTGCTGGTGGTCTTGATGGATCTGGTGGCAAGAGAGGCAGCTCTTGCCTCTAGCCCCACCTTGTCAACGCCTGGCAGCGAGTGCAGCCAGCGACTCAGGCTCTGGTTCGTAAGTCTCGAACCAACTATTTCTTCGGCTTGCACAGATACTCCTAGGACTGAAAAAGCCTACCCCTAGGGCAGAAACTTCTGCCCGGTGAGCTCCTCACTTATTTCCCAGAGGCGCTTCATCAGCTCAAGGTCATTGGAGCGCTTTGAACCTTTGATGAGGGCTGGCTTGCCCCAGGCTTCCCATTTGGGACCAATGAACTCCCCGCCTACAAAGTTTGCATCGGTTGCGGCTTTAATCTGGCTGCGCGCTCCGGTCTGGGCGCTCTGGGCGAGAAAGTCGAAGCGGTTTGGGTAGTTAATTTGTAGTCCGGTGAGCGCCCAGCCGGGGTGGGCGGCGACTGACTGCACCTTCGAACCGAGTTGTTTGGCCCTTAGGTCCAGCTCTCTGGCAAACAGCACGCAAGCGAGTTTGGTGTCGGCATATCTCTGCCACCTGTCATAGGAGCCCTTCTTGGCTCCGCGAATCTCCTCCAGGGAATCGGCCCTGATTCTTCCTTTGCGGTGAACTACCGAGCTGACAGATATCACTCTCGGTGAGGCCGACTGCTCAAGCTGTTCCCAGAGCAGTGAGGTGAGCAGGAAGTGACCGATGTGGTTGGTTGCCATCTGGGACTCAATACCCTCGATTGAGAGCGAGAAGTCGGGGCCCATCAGCCCTGCGTTATTCATGAGGATATCCACCGGATGGGTTATCTCTTTGGCGAACTCTCTGACCTGGTCAAGGTTTGAGACATCCAATATCCGCTCTTCGATGTGGGCATCGGGGTATTTCATTCGGAGCTGCTCGGCAGCTTCCAATAGGCGCTTCTCGCCTCTGGCCAGGAGCGTGATGTTGTGACCTGCTTCGGCAAAGGCCTCGGCGCTAGCCAGTCCCAGGCCCGAGCTGCCGCCGGTAATAATGATGTTCAAATTCGAAGCAGCCTTTCGGTGTCCCCGAATACTTCCATGGCCCCCGATGTTGCTTTCGCCTCCAGCACGACCTTGCCCTTGATGCTGTGGCGAACCTCAAAGACCGCGTCCATGGTCTCCTCGACCCTTTGGTGCATTGCCTCTCTGAGAGGGGCATGAAGCAGTCCACCGCGCTTGCGCTCGGCCTTTATCTCCAGTTGCCCGTCTGGGCCATCCACCCGCCAGGTGACGTGGCTATCGTCAAGAGTTAGCTCGAGCTCTTTAGAGCGGTTATACGTGGTCCAGCTGTAGAGCTTGCCAGAGTGGTGTAGTCCCATGATGAATCCGCGGAAGGGTTTAGAGAGCCAGGGGATGATGGCCGCCGATGCCACAAGCGAAGCCTCTTTGTCGCTATCGAGGTGGTTGGAGTGGAGCCAGATGTAGCCGCTGGGGAAGTTCTTGCCCCAGTCTTTTTCGATGTAGCCCTTGGCACCTGAAAAGCTTTGCTGTTTGCCCTCGACCTCTAGCTGTCCCTCGATGCTGTGGCCGAAGGAGACGATGCCGTGGAAACACTCCATGAATGGCACCAGCCCATACCAGCCCATGATTCCTGGGCTTGCCAGGGTCACCGGCCAGGGCTTGAGCTCGCTGGTTATTTCTAACCTGCCCCTAAGCTGCGGTAGATCAAGCGTTGCGCCCTTGGCGCTGA
>JADHKY010000005.1 GCA_016780945.1 Aquiluna sp.
GCAGCCATTCTTGCGATTGAGGCAGGATTCGACCCAAAGAAGGTCGAGAGAGCGCTTGAGAGTATTGAGCTGAGTGTTCCTGGACGGCTTGAAGCTGTGGATGCCGCCGGCAATGTATTCGTTGACTATGCCCACACCCCAGCAGGAGTCGCCGCGAGCGTTGAGTATTTATTGAGCACCCGAGGAGAGTTGGTTGTGGTGCTCGGGGCATCGGGCAATCGCGACAAGGGTAAACGTGCCGAGATGGCGAAAGCTTGCTCAGGGGTTTCGAGGCTTTATGTGACCGATCAACATCCGCGGGACGAAGACCCTGCCGCAATTAGAGCCGCGCTGATGGCCGCCGCACAAGAGGCGGGTATTGACGCCGTCGAAGTTGCAGACCCGGCCGAGGCTATCTCGCAGGCAGTTGAGTATGCCGCTGGCAGAGCGGTGCTGTGGTGTGGTCCGGGAGCACTTGGTTTCAGGGAAATTGCTGGCAAAAAGGTCCCATTTGATGCTCGCAAGATTGCCAGAGAGGTCGCAGGCTCATGATCTCGATGTCCCTTGAAGAGATTGCAGTTGCCGTATCTGGAGAGATCTACAAAGGCAAGCCGGAGACCTTGGTATCGGGTGTTTGCGACACAGATTCTAGGAAGATCGAGCCAGGAGGCATCTTTTTTGCCAAGCTCGGTGAGAGCGAGGATGGACACAAGTACCTCGTAGACGCAGCGCTATCGGGTGCTTCGCTAGCAATAGTCTCAACTCCGAAGGAAGATCTCGATACCGATCAGATTGTTGTTGCTGACACCGTCGCAGCCCTTAGCAAGCTCGCCGAGGCAGTGCTGAATAGGGTGCGAGCAAGCGGCCAGCTGAAGGTTGTGGGGATTACTGGCAGTAACGGCAAGACCTCGACCAAGAACATGCTTGGCGCGATTCTCGGTCCCAAGGGAAAAACAGTTGTTCCAATTGCGTCCTACAACAATGAGGTCGGATTACCGCTCACTGTGCTGCGGATTGAACAGGACACCAAGTTCCTGGTGCTAGAACTTGGGGCAGCAGGTTTGGGGTCTATTGCAAAGCTAGCAAGCTGGACAAAGCCCGACATCGGTGTGCAGCTGAAGGTGGGGATGGCCCATGCGGGTGAGTTTGGCGGTATCGAGGTCACCGAGAAGATAAAGGCGGAGATGATGCCATTTATCCAATCCACCGCCATTTTGAACTTCGACGACGCCCGAGTAAGAGGCTTTGAGTTTGCGGGTAAGCGGGTTGGCTTTGGTTTTAGCGAGGATGCGCAGGTAAGGATATTGAGCACTCAGCTGACGCTAGAGGGCACCAAAGTTGTGATCAGCATCGAGGGAGCCGACCCGATAGCGGTCCAGCTCAAGATTCTTGGTGAGCACCACGCAATGAATTTTGCTGCCGCACTTGCGACCGCAATGGAGCTTGGAGTCTCGCTTAAAGAGGCCGCTGAGGCTGTTTCGAAGCTAGATGCTCCAGAGCGTTGGCGAATGCAGCTTCTTCAGAGTCCCGATGGCTTCTCTGTGATTAACGATGCTTACAACGCCTCGCCAGACTCAATGCGCTCCGCACTTCAATCCCTGGCTGTTTTGGGCAGGCAGGGAAACCGCACGGTGGCAGTTCTTGGCTACATGGCTGAGCTGGGGGAGTACGCCGCGATAGAGCACGATGCCATCGGAAGGCTTGTGGTCAGACTCAATATCGACCAGCTGTTCGTCATTGGGGAAGAGGCGAAACTGATTCACATGGGGGCCATGCAGGAGGGCAGCTGGGATGGCGAGAGTCAATTCATCGAGTCGATTAGCACAGCTTTTGAGGCTATCCGTGAAAAGCTATTGCCTGGCGACGTGGTGTTGGTGAAATCGAGTAACGTCTCTGGGCTTAGGTTCCTCGGTGATGATTTGGCGGGTGTGAAGTGAGAGCGCTACTAGCCGCCGGCGGCATTTCACTATTTATCTCGCTTTTTGCGACTCCCGCATTCATTCAACTTTTTAAGAAGCTTCAGTGGGGGCAGTTCATCAGAGACGATGGACCGCAGACCCACCACATCAAGCGTGGAACTCCGACCATGGGTGGTTTGGTTATTCTCGCCGCCGCAATCGTTGGCTACTTCGTTGCCAAGCTGGTAAACGGCGAGACTCCTTCGGCCTCAGCGTTGCTTGTGCTATTTATGATGACCGGGCTGGGTCTGGTTGGGTTTGTGGATGACCTGTTGAAAGTCCGCAACCAGCGATCGCTTGGCCTGAGCGGCTGGGCCAAGATCGCAGGTCAGGGCACGGTAGCCATAGCCTTTGCCGTTTTAGCGCTGCAATTCCCCGATGACCGCGGGCTGACTCCTGCCAGCACCAACATTTCTTTGTTTAGGGACTTGCCCTTTGACCTGTTTTTCTGGGGTCCGATAGTTGGTATGGGGCTTTTTGTGCTGTGGGTGTTCCTGCTTGTTGCCTCTAGTTCGAACGGCGTCAACATTGCAGACGGGCTGGATGGCCTGGCATCGGGGTCGGCAATCTTTGCCATCGGTGCCTATGTAATCATCGGCTTTTGGCAGTTCAACCAGTCGTGTCGGACGGCTGTTGAAAACATTGCGGCCTGCTATGAAGTGAGAGATCCTCTGGATGTTGCGGTTGTTGCCGCAGCAATAGTGGGAGCCTGCGTGGGCTTTTTGTGGTGGAACACCTCTCCAGCTCAGCTCTTCATGGGCGACACCGGCTCGCTTGGCCTAGGTGGCGCGCTTGCCGCTCTCGCCGTAGTGAGTAGAACCGAGCTGCTACTGATTCTTATCGGCGGAATCTTCGTTATTGTGACCGGGTCAGTGGTAATCCAACGGACCTACTTCAAGCTCACTAAGAAGATCTACGGCAAGGGTCGCAGGGTCTTTCGGATGTCACCGCTGCACCACCACTTCGAGCTCAAGGGCTGGGCTGAGATCACCATCGTCGTGAGGTTCTGGATCATCGCCGCACTCTGCGTTGCAGCCGGAGTCGGACTGTTCTATGTGGAGTGGATTTACGGACTATGAGCCTTCCAACCTCTTGGCACGGGGACTGGTCGCAGCTTACAGCTGTAGTTCTAGGCCTGGGTAAGTCAGGTTTTAGCGCTCTTGACACCCTCGTCGAACTTGGTGTTGAGGCTTTGGCAGTGGGTGAGGCGGCCGATGAGCGGCTTGTCGACCTTGCCGAGGTGATCGGCTCAAAGTTCATTGTCGATGACTCTCCAAAGGTCCTAGATGAACTTGGCTTCACCCCCGATTTTGCTGTGGTGTCACCTGGTTTTGCCCCCTCGCATCCGCTGGTACGCGAGCTTGAAAGTCGAAAAGTTCAGCTAATTTCGGACATTGACCTTGCCTACAGGCTTCGGGACAAGACCCCGAGGGTCGCAAAGTGGATCGTGGTGACCGGGACAAACGGCAAAACCACGACATGCGAGCTCACAGCAGCGATGTTGGCAGCCGAAGGACACAGAGCCGTTGCCTGCGGCAACATTGGAAACCCAATTCTGGATGCGATTAGAGACCCCGAAGGCTTTGATTTCTTGGTGGTGGAGCTATCTAGCTTCCAGCTTCACTACCTTGGAGAGATTCACCCCCTTGCCAGCGCCTTTTTGAACCTGGCAGAAGATCACCTCGACTGGCATGGGGATATGCAGAGCTACTTCGAGGCAAAGAGCAAGATCTACCTCGGCACCGAGGTCGCCATTGTCTTCAACGAGCAGGACCCCAAGACTTTGGAAGCTGCCCAGCAGGCCGATGTTCTAGAGGGCTGCAGGGCAATCGCGTTTTCTCTTTTCACACCCCAGAAGTCTGCGGTTGGCTTTGTTGAGGACATTTTGGTGGACAGGGCTTTCTTGGCAAACCGTGCTGAAGAGGCGCTCGAGATAGCCACTGAGTCAGAGCTTTCCCAGATAGGACCGGTTAGTGACCAACTCAGGGCCAACGTTGCAGCGGCCACAGCACTTGCCCGCGCTGCGGCTGTGCCTCCACAGTCCATCAGGCGGGCAATCACAAGCTTCAAGCTTTCGCCGCATCGCAATCAACTCGTGGCCGAAATTGATGGAGTGCTCTTTGTGAATGACTCCAAGGCAACCAACGCTCATGCCGCAAACAGCTCACTTTCCGCCTACGATTCGGTGGTCTGGATAGTTGGGGGACTGTTCAAGGGTGTGGACCCCGCAGAGCTCATCAAAAAGCACGGCACAAGGCTCAGAGCCGCTGTTTTGATTGGTAGCGAGACAGAGCAACTCGCGAAGCTTTTCTTCGAGCTATTGCCGGGCACTGCAATTAGTGTCATTTCAGGTGATTCTGTGATGAGAGATGCCGTTTTGGCCGCACAAACTCTGGCTGAGCCAGGGGATACCGTGCTGTTGGCGCCAGCGGCTGCATCGATGGACCAATTTAGGGACTATGCCGACCGGGGTGAGCGCTTCGTAAGGGCTGTTGGGGAGCTAGGCGCATGAGCCAGGTAGTGGAGTCCCTGAGACCTAAGTTCCGGGCGCAGTCCCGGCAGGGGTTACTTCTGCTTGGCCTAAGTCTCCTCACCGCGGGCCTTGGCCTTGCAATGGTTGCCTCAGCATCTGCGATCGATAGCTTCAAGCAGACCGATAGCGCGGCAACAATGTTTCTCAGACAAGGTGCCTTTGCAATTGTCGGGCTGGTCGTGCTTGTGATTGCCAGCAATCTGCCGATGGGCTTCTATCGGAGACTTAGCATGCCGATTCTCCTTGGTGCTCTGGGGCTTCAGGTCGCGACCGTGCTCTTTGGCGCAGACATCAATGGAAACCGAAACTGGCTTGATCTTGGCTTTGTCTCCATTCAACCCTCGGAGCTTCTGAAGCTTGCGCTGATCATCGCTCTTGCCCAGGTATTTGCCCAGCTGGGTTCAAACGAGGAGCGCAATAGGCAACTTTGGACCTGGGCCTTTTTGCTCTCAGCGGCTTCACTGGTTCTGGTCGCAATCATGGGTCGAGACCTTGGCACAGGCGTAGTCATGGCGGTCTTACTAATGGGCATGTTCCTCTTTGCCGGGATGCGCTGGCATACCTGGTTGCTGATTGCGGTCGCGGGTGCGGCCTCTGCTGCGGCCCTGATCATGTACTCGCCATCTCGGAGGATTCGCTTCGAGGCCTGGCTCAATCCTGAGGGCGCAGATCCGATGGGTGTGCGCTGGCAGTTTGAGCACGGCACCTGGGCACTGGCCTCGGGAGGCATCTTCGGCACCGGTCTTGGGCGCTCGAAGCTCAAGTGGAGCTGGATCCCCGAGGTTGAGAACGACTTTATTTTTGCTGTCATAGGCGAGGAGCTGGGTCTGGTTGGCGCAGGTGCAGTAATCCTCTTGTTCTTTGCCATTGGGCTGGTGCTCTTTGCGATAGTTAGGTTGCAGACCGACACCTTCAACCGGAACGTAGTTGTTGGAGTTATGTTCTGGATCGTGATGCAGGCCTTTATCAACATTGGAGTTGTGTTGGGACTGTTCCCAGTGCTTGGAGTGCCGCTGCCACTGATCTCGGCAGGTGGATCATCGCTTATTGCGACCATGTTGGCCATCGGTGTCGTGCTCGCGGCAGAGCGCGACCGCATGAGCCACCTCGGTCGCAGGAGGAGCTAGGTGAGGTTTCTGCTCGCAGGCGGCGGGACAGGAGGCCACGTAAACCCGCTGCTGGCTCTCGCGGAGTTACTTCGAAGTGAGGGGCACGAGGTAGTGGCCCTTGGAACCGAGGAGGGACTGGAGAAAAGGCTCGTCCCTGAGCGCGACTTTGAGCTTGTGACTATCCCCAGGTTGCCCCTTCCCAGGCGGCTTTCACCCAAGATACTTAGCTTTCCCTTCAGGCTCCTGGCATCCTCACTCACTGTGCGGTCACTGATTAGAAGCCGGAACATAAATGCTGTGGTGGGTTTTGGTGGCTACGCCTCCGCACCTGCCTACCTAGGTTCATGGTTTGCAAAGGTGCCTCTTGTAATTCACGAGGCAAATGCGATTGCGGGCTTTGCAAATCGTCTGGGGGCCAGATTTACCAAACACCGTGCCATCGCTTTTGCAAACTCCAATCTCTCAGGCGGCACCCTGACCGGGATGCCCATTCGCAAGGAGCTTGTTGAGGGAGCGCTGAACTATGACAGCGGTCAGGCACGAGTGGAACTCGGTCTTGACCCGCTGCGCCCAACCCTTTTGGTTACAGGCGGCTCCCAGGGCGCAAGAAGTATCAACGAGGCCGTGATTGCAGCTCTGCCAGATCTCAATAACGCAGGTATTCAAGTGCTTCACATTGTTGGCGAAAAAGCAGGTCTTGACGAGCTCAACACCCCCGGTTACCTGAGACTTGCATACTGCGACCGCATGGATGCGGCTATTGCGGCCAGCGACCTAGCGATTTCGAGGGCAGGGGCCTCGACCGTGAGCGAATTTGCAGCGGCCGGCTTGCCCGCAGTTCTCGTGCCCTACCCGGTGGGTAACGGTGAGCAGCGTCACAATGCCGCCTCCGTCATTGCTGCCGGTGGTGCAGAGTTGTGCGAAGACAGTGCCTTCAACGCCGAATTCATCGCCGAGCGGGTCATTCCAATCCTCAGCCACAAGGCGACCCTCAAGAAGATGTCGGATGCGGCCAGGTCAACCGGAATCCGCGATGCCGCAGAGCGGCTGCGCGACATGCTGTATGCGGCAGTGGATACTGGTAGCGATGATTAAGCCCGACTACAGCCAAGAAGTGCCCAGCGACCTCGGAAAGGTCCATTTTGTGGGCATTGGCGGGTCAGGGATGTCGGGAATTGCAAGGCTGCTAATCGGCATGGGACACACAGTTACCGGTTCCGATGTCAGGGAGAGCGCCAATATCGCAGCTCTCAGAGAACTCGGCGCAAAGATCACCATCGGCCACGATGCCAAGAACTTAGAAAATCCCGACACTGTCGTGGTAACAAGTGCGCTTTGGCCCACCAATCCTGAATACTTGCTGGCTCAACAACTTGGGATTCCTGTGCTGCACCGCTCAGCACTATTGGCTCATCTTGCGTCAAAGGGCTCTTTGATTGCGGTCGCAGGTGCTCACGGTAAGACCACCTCCACCGGGATGGTCGTCACAGGCCTAAATCGACTCGGTGCCGACCCCAGCTTCGTCAATGGCGGCGTGATTCAGGAGTACGACTCCTCTGCCGGTTTTGGCTCGGGAGAGCACTTTGTGATTGAAGCTGACGAATCCGACAGCTCCTTTTTGCACTACGACACCGATGTTGCGGTAATCACGAACGTGGACCCAGACCACCTCGATCATTACGGCTCGCTCGAGGCCTTTCAGGCCGAGTTTGCCAAGTTCGCAGACTTAGCTTCAAAGCTTGTTGTGATTTCCAGCGATGATGCCGGAGCGGTTGCAGTCAGAAAACTCTTGAAGCACTCACGAATTCTTAGCTTTGGTGAGGCTGAGGATGCGGATTTCAGGGTCTCAGACGTTGACGCCTCTGGCCCCGAGGTGAGCTTTGAGCTGAATCATGGCGGCAAGCAAGTCTCGATGCGACTTAGGATTCCCGGTCACCACAACGCCCTAAATGCAGCGGGAGCCGTGGCGACGCTCACAGGTCTAGGTTTCGACTTTGCCGAAGCGGCTACTGCGGTAGCGCACTTTGGCGGCACTGTGCGCAGGTTTGAGCTTCACGGCGAGCGTCGAGGGGTGAAGGTCTATGACGATTTTGCCCACCACCCAACCGAGGTGGCTGCGGCGCTGAAGGCTGCGAGGGCTGTAGTTGGTGAGGGCAGGCTCATCACGGTGTTCCAACCCCACCTTTTTAGCCGCACCAGGCTTTTTTCGAAGGAGTTTGCCGAGGTCCTCATGCTCTCTGATGAGGCCGTTGTAACGGATATCTATGCCGCCCGTGAAGACCCCGAACCTGGTGTGACCGCGGAGCTCATCACTAGTAAGTGCGAGCGCCAAAAGAACACTCATCTGGTGCCTAACTGGGACGATGTTCCAGCTGCCGCTGCGGCACTGGCGCAGCCGGGGGACTTCATAATCACCATGGGCTGCGGGGATATCAACCGCATGGTTCCAGATCTGCTAAACGCCCTGGAGCGCTAGTTGGGGCGCAGTGACAGGGAGCTTCTCAAGACTGAGAAGAAAAGACTCAAGAAGCAAAAGCCCAAGCGCACAGGCGCTGGCCCCTTCACCATCTGGGCCCGGATTCTTCTGATTGTGACTCCGCTGACTCTCGGTTCTCTGGTGGCGGCGAGCTTTCTTACTCCGCTATTTGCTATTGAACGCATCAGCGTGAGCGGCAATGAACGTATTGAAACCGCCCAGGTAACCTCAGCGCTAAGCGAGCTAGAGGGCAGGCCTCTGACGACCGTCTCCGCGGCCGAGCTGGCAACACTGCTGGGAGATATTTCGCTAATCGAGACCTTCACATTCACTGCCGAACCACCAAATACCTTGCGGGTCAAGATTCGCGAGCGGCAGCCGCTTTTGGTGCTCTTCCGTGATGGCCAGAACTGGCTTTATGACGCAGCTGGGGTCAAGATCGAACCCACCGAGGTGCTCGGAGAGCACCCGTACTTGGTTTTCCAAGGCAATCCTGCCGAAGACTCCCGTTATAAGTACGCTGTCGAGCTGCTGCTCTCGCTTCCGCTTGAGACCTACAGAGACGTTTTCTCGGTGGAGGTTAGTGAACAGCTCACCAGCAAGCTCACCTTGAAAGAGCGGGATATCACGGTGATCTGGGGCGCCAATGACGAGGCGCTTTTGAAGGCCGAGGTCCTTGATGCATTGATTGCAAACGGGGTCGAGGACTCGGTGACGATAGATGTCTCGTCGCCTAACTCTCCCGTGGTCAGATACAGCGACTACTAGGCGTTTTCCAAGTTAATCTGTTGTTTACGACACGCCCGAGTGCCTAGCGAATACTTGGCCTATCGCCCTCTAACTTCGTGGCGCTAATTGAATACTCTCGGAAAAGTTAAGCCTCAGCCTTAACTTGAGAGTTCATAGCAGGAGGCAAATTGTGACCCAGTCACCTAACTATCAGGCTGTCATCAAGGTCGTCGGAGTCGGCGGCGGTGGTGTTAACGCACTGAACCGAATGATTAATTCCGGCCTACGCGGCGTCGAGTTTGTTGCGGTTAATACCGACGCTCAGGCGCTTTTGATGAGTGATGCCGACGTCAAGCTTGACATCGGCCGCGACATCACCAGGGGACTGGGAGCCGGAGCCGACCCTGAGGTCGGCAGGCGTGCTGCTGAGGAGCACGAGGGCGAGATTGAGGCTGCCATCAAGGGCGCGGACATGGTCTTCGTCACAGCTGGCGAGGGCGGCGGCACCGGCACCGGTGGTGCACCGGTAGTCGCACGCATCGCGAAGCGCCTCGGAGCCCTAACGGTCGGTGTTGTAACCCGGCCGTTCAACTTTGAGGGTAAGCGCAGGGCGGTCCAGGCCGATGAGGGCATCAAGGCCCTTCGTGAAGAGGTCGACACCCTGATCGTTGTGCCAAACCAGCGTCTTCTGGAGATGTCAAACAAGAAGATCTCTGCCCTTGAGGCCTTCATGACAGCAGATGATGTGCTGCGTGCGGGTGTTCAGGGCATTAGCGACCTGATTGTGGTTCCCGGTCTAATCAACCTCGACTTCAACGACGTCAAGAGCGTCATGCAGGGTGCCGGAAGCGCCCTAATGGGCATTGGAACCGCCAAGGGCGAGGACCGCGCGATTCGCGCAGCCGAGATTGCGGTGTCATCGCCACTTCTTGAGGCAACCATCGAGGGCGCTCACGGCGTGCTGCTTCTGGTTCAGGGAGCATCGGATCTCGGACTGCACGAGATCGACGACGCGGCAAGGTTGGTTCAGGAGGCCGTGCACCCAGAGGCCAACATCATCTTTGGTGCCACAATCGAGGACACCCTCGGTGACGAGGTGAGAATCACCGTGATCGCTGCGGGCTTCGATGGCGGACAACCCAAGTACAAGCGCTATGAGAGCGCCATGATTGGTCAAACCGAAGCTGAAGAGGTTGCAGAACCTGCCTATTTAGGTGCCGAGGAGCCCGTTGAGGCTGTGTCCGCAGAGGCTGAGATGGTAGAGATTCCTGTTCCAAGCATGGAAGAGGAAGGCTCAACTTCGCAGGAAGAGCACCGCGAGAGGGTTTCCGCACCAGGTGCCTTCGGTGACGACCTAGATCTACCTGAGTTCTTCCGCTAATGCAGCTGACTGAGCGCTACCGCTCAGTAAACGAACGAATAGCCGCCAGCTGCATTGCCGCCGGCAGGTCTGTCTCAGACGTAGAGCTAGTTGTTGTTACCAAGAATCACTCCGCCGAAGTGGTTGCTGAGCTTTACGACCTGGGCCATAGGCACTTTGGCGAGAACCGAGATCAAGAAGCGGGTCCAAAGGCTGAGGCGCTTGCGGCTGGAGGCAGGCTCGATGCCAAGTGGCACTTTGTCGGCCAATTGCAGAGCAATAAGGTCCGCACGGTCCTGAACTACGCAACCTGCATACACTCCATCGACCGCTCTAGCCTTGTCAAGGAGCTAGCGAAGCAGCTTGGCAACAGAGAGCTAGAGATAGAGGGCTTTATCGAGCTCAATCTCACCGAAGATCCCGCCAGGGGCGGAGTTGAGCCAGGAAACCTGCAACAGCTTGCACAGTCGGTGCTGGAAATCGGTCGAATCAAGCTATTGGGCGTGATGGCAGTGGCCGGATTGGGTGTTGATCCACGAATTGACTTTGAGAAGACGCTCCGGGCAAGCCAGGAGCTTCAAAAGATAGCCCCAGAGGCTAATCAGCTCTCCATGGGCATGAGCGAGGACTTTGAATTGGCAATCGAGATGGGCGCGACACACATTCGGGTTGGGAGTGCCATTACAGGCCCCAGGCCAAATAACACATAGTCTTTAGGGGAAATAAGGAGTAGCAATGGGCGTAGTAAATTCCGTGATGTCGTTCTTCGGCTTCGGATCATCAGATGGCAAGTCCGAGTCGGCTCCCAGGCCAAAGCAGGCTGCCCCAAGACCACGTCGGGCCGCCGATATGTCGGAGATCGTGACCCTTGACCCCGAAAGCTATGCAGATGCCAAGGAAGTAGCAGCACACTTCCGCTCCGGCGTCCCGGTAATCGTTAACATTGGCTCAATGAGCGAGGCTGACGCCAAGCGGATGCTCGATTTCATGATTGGTCTGAAAGAGGGCCTTGAGGGCCACCTCAGGCGCGTAACTCCTAAGGTTTTCCTACTTTCGCCGCAGAACGTTGCGGTCACGGACGCTGATGCCGATGAGGACGACTCAGAAGACTTGATGCAGTAGAAAATGAGCATTGTCGGACTGGTCCTTTACTGGGCACTGCAGATTTTCTTTTACGCGATGCTCGGAAGATTCATTGCCGACTTGGTGATGGGCGTGAACCGAAGCTGGAAGCCGAAAGGGATTTTGCTTCCAATTTTGGACTTCGCCTACACGCTTACAGACCCGCCACTGCGCTTTGTTCGACGCTTTGTGCCGCCACTGAGGCTGGGAAGCATCTCACTGGATCTCGCGTGGACCCTCGTACTTTTTGCCGTGATTATTCTTCAGGGCTTTGCCCGAGCCCTATAGATGGCAATAACATAGCGGTTAGGTTTTTGAGACCTGCTAGGAAGGTTGCACAATGGCGTTATCCCCAGAGGACATCCTCGCGAAGCGTTTTCAGGTTACGAAGTTTCGTGAAGGCTACGACCAGGACGAGGTAGATGACTACCTAGATGACATCGTTGTCGAACTGCGTAAGGTGCTCAGTGATAACGAGGCCCTCCGCACACAAAGCTCCCTACCTGCAGCTGATGACGTCGAAGTCCAGCCTTTCCCGGTTGCCACTGACCCAGCGGTGCCAACTGCTGACGAGGACACCGACCAGTCCCGCAGCATCATTGAGCTTGCCCACAAGCTTCACGCCGACCACGTTCAAGAGGGCCGCGTCAAGCGTGACCAGATCATCAAGGACGCTCAGGTTCAGGCGGCCAGAATTGTCCGAGATGCTGAGGCGCAGGCAAGAGAGGTATTGAACCAGCTCGAGCTTGATAGGCGCTCTGTCGAAGAGGCGATTTCAGATCTGAAGCGCTTCGAGACTGAATACCGGGCGAACCTGCGCGACTACATCCAGGGTCAGCTTGAGAACATCCTTAGCGAAGAGGCCTACGGCGACCTAATGGAGGACGTGGAGCCAGCAGCAGCTGCGGACATTTCCTACGAGTACTACTCCCAGGAGCCTGTGGCTCTCGGGGGAGAGGCTGCCGAGGATAGCGATGAGGATGAAGAGGAAGAGACTCCTGAGGCTCAGAGCGGCTTCTCCGCAGTTGAGGATCTCGATTCTGATGACCTAGAGGCCGATGAGCCCAAGCGTGACAAGAAAAAGGACTAAGTCCGCAAGGTATCTCCTCTTTGGGGTGTCAGCCTCGCTAATAGTTGCTTTAGATCAGCTAACAAAGTTCTGGGCTGAGGCAAACCTTGTAGGTCAAGGTTCCATCCCGATTATTGGCGAACTTCTGCAGTTTCGACTTGCCTATAACAACGCCGCTGCTTTTTCACTCGGCGTTGGAGCGACATGGGTGCTAACGACAATTTCTCTTGCTGCAAGCATTGCCCTTATTGCCCTATCCCCTCGCATCAAGACAATGACCTGGGCACTGATTGGGGGCATGGCCCTTGGTGGTGCAGTGGGCAATTTGATTGACAGAGCGTTTAAACAGCCAGAGTTTTTCAACGGTCACGTCGTCGATTTCATCCAGATTCCCTTCAATTTCCCGATTTTTAATCTCGCTGACACTTTCCTGGTAGTTGCAGTCAGTCTCGCGATACTGCGCACCCTGATGGGCGATGAGATCGGTGGCGGGCGTGCAAAGTAAGTTCCTGCCCGTGCCCGATGCCAGAGAGGGTGACCGGCTGGATGCTGGCCTTGCAAAGATGCTGGGTATCTCTAGAACCGCAACAGCGGACATTATCGAGTCAGGCGGGGTAACCCTGGAGGGCAGGCCACTTGGTAAGAGTCACCGACTCAGCCCAGGTGAGGTGCTCGAGGTCACACTTCTAGAGAAACCCGCCGGGGTAAGCCTTGAGGCAGAGGATGTGCCCGAGTTGAAGGTGGTTTTCCAGGACGAGCACATAGTTGTTGTGGACAAGCCCGCTGGTGTGGTTTCACATCCATCCCAGGGCTTTGTTGGGCCAAGCGTTGGGGGAGTGCTACTTGCAAGAGGGATTGAGCTTGCGACCTCCGGTGCTCAGGAGCGCCAGGGTATTGTGCAGCGGTTAGATGTTGGCACCTCAGGACTTATGGTGCTTGCTAAAGGCGAGCGTGCCTACTCGGTCTTGAAGCAGGCGTTTCGGGATCGCACGCCAAAAAAGACCTATCACGCGCTGGTTCAGGGGCATCCGGATCCAGCGTCAGGAACAATCGACACCCCAATCGCTCGCTCCCAAAAGCACGACTACAAATTCACTATTTCCCAAACTGGCAAGCCCGCGGTTACCCACTACCAGGTAAAGGAAATGCTTCCCTCGGCAGCACTCGTTGAGGTTGGTCTGGAGACGGGTCGGACTCATCAGATTAGAGTGCACTTCTCTCACTTCAGGCACCCGCTAGTTGGGGACCCGCTCTACGGTTCCGACCCAAAACTTGCTGCAAAGCTAGATCTTGATCGCCAGTGGCTGCATGCCGTGAAGCTCGGCTTCACGCACCCAATCAGTGGCGAGTGGGTGGAATTTACGTCCGAGTACCCGAGCGATTTGGAAATCGCCCTAGGAAGGCTCCGGGATGTTGGATTTCGGCTTTAGCATTGTCACCTGCAAGTAGGAGGTGCTTTGGTGGCAGATAAGTCTTTCGTCCACCTGCACAACCACACCGAGTTCTCGATGCTTGATGGTGCCGCTCGGATCAAGCCCCTTGTTGAAAAAGCAAGTGAACTGGGCATGCCCGCAATCGCCATGACTGACCATGGCAATACCCACGGCGCGTATGAGTTTTGGAAGCAGGCCACAGCCGCCGGCATCAAGCCGATCATCGGTATGGAGGCCTATCTCGCCCCGGGATCAAGACTTGAAAAGTCAAAGGTGCGCTGGGCTGATGGTGGCGATGATGATGTCTCTGGTGGAGGCGCTTTTAGCCACCTGACCATGTGGGCCACCGACAACGCATCAATGAACAACCTATTCAAGCTCAGCTCGGAGGCCTACCTCTCCGGCTACTACTTCAAGCCGAGGATTGATAGAGAGCTTTTGGGCCAATACGGCAAGGGCCTGATTGGAACCACCGGTTGCCCAGGTGGTGAGGTCCAAACCAGGCTTCGTCTCGGCCAATACGACGAGGCGCTCAAAACAGCGGCCGAGTTCCGAGACATTTTTGGCAAGGAGAATTACTTCGTTGAGGTTATGGACCACGCTCTTGAGATTGAGAAGAGGGTCCGCGATGACCTCCTGAGACTTGCAAAAGACTTAGGCCTACCCCTAGTTGGCACCAATGACCTCCACTATGTCCATAAGGAGGACTCGGTTGCCCACGAGGCCCTGCTTTGTGTGCAGACCGGAACAAACCTTGACGACCCAAAGAGATTCAAGTTTGAGTCCCAAGAGTTTTACCTCAAGAGCGCCAGTGAGATGCGGAGTCTTTTCTCGGAGATCCCGGAGGCTGCAGACAACACCTTGCTGATAGCAGAGCGTTGCGAGGTGAACTTTGAGAAGCAGGACCTGATGCCACGCTTTCCGGTTCCAGAGGGCGGCACGGAGGCCGAGTGGTTTGAAAAAGAGGTTTGGCGCGGCATGGAGCGCCGCTACCCAGGTGGGTTTTCCGACCGCCATCGCGAGCAGGCTGCCTACGAGATCGAGGTCATCGTCAAGATGGGCTTCCCAGGCTACTTCCTCGTGGTCTCGGACTTCATCCGCTGGGCAAGGGAGCAGGGAATTCGAGTGGGTCCTGGCCGAGGTTCTGCGGCAGGATCAATCGTTTCCTACGCAATGGGCATCACGGAGCTAGATCCTCTGGCACACGATCTCATCTTTGAGCGCTTTTTGAATCCGGAACGACTCTCGATGCCAGATATTGACGTTGATTTCGATGACCGGAGACGCCCCGAGGTAATTCGCTACGTGACCGAGAAATATGGCGCGGACCGGGTTGCTCAGATTGTCACCTTTGGAACAATCAAGGCGAGGCAGGCTCTCAAAGACGCAGCTCGAGTGCTAGCAAAGCCCTACTCGGTGGGAGAGAAACTCACAAAGGCAATGCCTCCGATGGTTCTTGGGCGCGATGTGAGTCTTGACGACGTCACCAACAAGGAGTCTGAGCGTTACCCAGAGGCGGCGGAGTTCAGGGAGCTCATCGAGAACGATGAGGACAGCAAGCAAGTCTTCGACCTCGCCCGGGGACTCGAGTCGCTGAAGCGGCAGTGGGGTGTTCACGCAGCCGGTGTGATCATGTCTGCTAAGCCCTTGATGGATGTCATCCCCATCATGAAGCGCGAGGAGGACGGTGCCATAATCACCCAGTTCGATCAGCCTCCTTGCGAGGAGCTCGGGCTTCTGAAGATGGACTTCCTGGGACTAAGAAACCTTACGGTTATCGATGACACGCTTGCAAATATCGAACTAAACCGGGGAGAGAAGGTCGTTCTCGAGGACCTCGACTTAGACCAGGACGAGAAGGCCTACCAGCTTCTCTCAAGGGGAGACACCCTAGGTGTGTTCCAGCTGGATGGCACGAATATGCGTTCGCTGCTGAGAATGCTAAAGCCGTCGGAGTTTGAGCACATTTCTGCTGTTATCGCCCTCTACCGCCCGGGACCCATGGGAATGAACTCCCACACAAACTACGCCCAGCGAAAAAACGGCCAGCAGCAATCAGAGGGAGTTCACCCAGAGCTCCTCGAACCGCTAAGCGAAATTCTTGATCCGACCTATGGACTGATTGTCTATCAGGAGCAGGTCATGGCTGCGGCGCAGAAGGTGGCTGGCTACACCCTGGGACAAGCGGACCTGCTTCGAAGAGCGATGGGTAAGAAAAAGCCGGAGGAGCTAGCAAAGCAGTTCGAGCTCTTCTCGGAGGGCATGACGAAAAACGGCTACTCCGATGCTGCGGTCAAAGCGCTTTGGGACACGCTGCTGCCTTTTGCTGACTACGCCTTCAATAAGGCTCACTCAGCCGGCTATGGAGTCTTGAGCTACTGGACCGCCTACCTCAAGGCCAACTACCCGGCAGAGTTCATGGCAGCACTGCTTACCAGCGTTGGCGACTCGAAAGACAAGCTTGGTGTCTACCTAAATGAGTGCCGGAAGATGGGAATCCAGGTTCTGCCTCCGGATGTGAATGAATCCATTGGGACCTTTGCTGCGGTGGGGGACGACATCAGGTTTGGTCTCGGCGCGGTAAGAAATGTGGGAAAGAACGTAGTCGAGAGCATCATCGAGGCGCGGGAACAGGAGCGCTTCAGCTCCTTCCAGGACTTCTTGACCAGGGTCAGCGCCCAAGCCAGCACGAAGCGCGTAGTCGAGTCGCTGATCAAGGCTGGAGCTTTTGACTCTCTCGGCCACACCCGACGCTCGCTCATTGCAATTCACGAAGAGGCGATTGAGACCTCCGCCATGCTGAAGCGGCAGGCTGCCAGTGGTCAGGTGGATCTCTTTGGTGGCCTCATGGAAGAGGACCCCGCAACCATCGAGATTCCAAAGCTTCCCGAGTGGACCAAGCGGGATTTGCTTGCCAACGAGCGGGAGATGCTGGGTCTCTATGTCTCCGATCACCCGCTTGCGGGCATGGAGGCAGAGCTCATGCGCTATTCAGATATGGGTAGTGCTGCCCTTAGGGACAGTGAAATCGCCGATGGCGAGACTGTAACGGTGGCAGGTCTGATAACCCAGGTCCAACACAAGATTGCCCGCTCCTCTGGAAATCAATACGCCCAGCTGACACTCGAGGACTTCTCAGGCGAAATACCCGTGATGTTTATGGGTAAGACATACCTCCAACATCGCGACAGCCTCGTTCCCGACAGCACGGTTACCATCCGAGGACGAGTTTCCAGGCGTGATGATGGTGTCACTCTGCAGGGCTTTTCGATAGAGAAGCTCGAATCCGGACGTGAACTTGGGGGAGTGCTGCAACTTCACCTAACGGACGCGAGCGCAACTAGAGAAAGCCTCACGCAGCTCGCCGAAATCCTTGAGGCACATCCGGGTCCGGTCGAGGTTCAGGTGAAGCTGGTTTCCAACGGGCAAACCAGCCACTTTATGCTCCCGCAACGCGTTGCGGTTGGGCATGACCTGTTTGGTGAGCTGAAGGCCCTGCTAGGCCCTGAGGCGGTTAGTTAGTCGTTACCGGCCAGTTTGTTGCCGATGGCGTGGTAGGCCCTCTGGAAGTAGACCAGGGGCTCCTGTGGGGTGCGCATAACCGAAGCTGTGAGTGCATCGATAATTACGACCGCATTGCTCTCTATTTCGTATTTTTCCCGGATCTTGCCGATCAGCACCGATGATGCCTGGGGAATGATTGGTAGATCCTCGGGGCCATCTATTTCGTCGCCGACAAACCGTCCAGCCTTATCACCCGCAAAGCGTTGGGCAAGGTGCAGGGAGTCGCTGTCGAGGGTGTGGAGTGCGACAAAGCGACCAGGTAGCAGGTGAGGATAGCTCGAAGAGCCCTGGGCAACGTTCAGCGAGACCAGAGGCGGGTTGGAGCCAAGTGAGGTAGCACTCGAGGCGGTGAAGCCAATCGGGTTTCCATCGAGGTCTAGGGCCGTGATTACGGAGATTCCGGAGGCGTGATTCCGAAATGCTGCCTTGAGAGCATCGGAGCCGGAGAGGTCAAAGGCTGGAGAGTTATTTGTCATTTCTTAGATAAGGTTAGGGCATCTTCTAACGGCCAAGAGGTTTTCTGCGATGCGATCATTTGTCTGGGATGGCGAAATTACAGCCCAGCGGGTCCGTGAATTGATTCCAAGGGCTGCGGTTTCCATAGATTCTGTTTTCCCAAGCGTCCAAAAGCTCATTGCTGAGGTTCAATCAGAGGGTGCTGCAGCCCTTGCCCGTCACGCTCAAGAATTCGACGGGGTTGTGCCAAATTCATTTCGGGTCCCAATTAGTGCCATCAAGGCAAGCGAGGCGGACCTCCCTGATGGACTCAGGGAGGCAATCACCGAGTCAATTGCCAGGGTGCGAAAGGTTTCCCAGGCAACTCTTCCTAGGGCCGTTTCTCTAGAGGTGAGCGCCGGCGGAGCAGTGGAGACGAGATTCGTTCCTGTGGATTCGGTTGGGCTGTATGTGCCAGGTGGTAAGGCTGTTTACCCATCCAGCACAGTCATGAACGTCGTACCGGCACAAGTCGCTGGAGTTCCAAGAATCGCTGTTTCTTCTCCCGCTCAAAAAGATAACGACGGCCTTCCCTCAAATGCGGTGTTGGCGACCTGTTCGCTGCTTGGAATTGACGAGGTTTATTCAATCGGTGGTGCGAGCGCTATTGCCGCTCTGGCTTTTGGGGTTGTCGAGATTGGCATGGAGCCGGTTCGGATGGTTACCGGTCCTGGGAACATCTATGTGGCTGCCGCTAAACGCCAACTCCGCAGCCAAATTGCAATTGACTCGGAGGCCGGCCCGACGGAAATCCTCATAATTGCCGACGAGAGCGCGAACCCTGCGTTTGTTGCCGCCGATCTGATTTGCCAGGCTGAGCACGACGAAAATGCCGCAAGCGTGCTTTTGACTAACTCACAGTCTCTGATCGACGAAGTTCTTGCCGAACTTGAGCGCCAGGGAACAAAAACTGCCAATAGTGATCGGGTGGCAATTGCCCTGGGAGGAAATCAATCTGCTTTGGTCCTGGTAGAGAGCATCGATCAGGCCATCGAGATTGCAAACGAGTACGCCACCGAGCACCTAGAGATTCAAACCGCTGATCCAGTGGCGGTATCCAAGAGAATCACCAATGCGGGAGCAATATTTCTTGGAAACCACACCCCGGTCAGCCTTGGCGACTACCTCGCTGGTTCCAATCACGTCCTGCCCACAGGAGAGCAGGCAAAGTTTGCATCTGGGCTGTCCGTTATGAGCTTCCTCAGAAGCCAGCAGGTTGTGAACTACAACGAAGCTGCTCTCAAGGAGGTAGCTAACAAACTTGAGGTGTTTGCCGAGGCTGAGGGTCTACCTGCCCACTCTGAGGCAGTTCAGATTAGATTTGAGGACTGATGTTTTGCCCTTTTTGTCGCCACGCAGATTCTCGAGTCATCGACTCAAGGACCTCCGATGACGGCTCTGCCATAAGGCGCAGAAGGCAGTGTCCGCAGTGCCAAAAGCGCTTCACAACCATCGAGACCGCAAGCCTTATGGTGACAAAGCGCTCTGGAGTGACAGAGCCATTCTCAAGAGACAAGATCATTTCTGGTGTCCGGAAGGCGTGCCAGGGTCGTCCCGTTACAGATGCTGACCTAGCGCTTCTGGCTCAACAGGTGGAGGAGACCCTCAGGGCAACCGGTGCTGCAAGCATTGAGGCTCAGGACATTGGGCTTGCAATCCTGGACCCGCTCAGGAATCTTGACCATGTTGCCTACATGAGATTTGCCAGCGTCTATCAGGCTTGGGACTCTCTTGACGACTTCCAGGCTGCCATCGAAGACCTAAACAGCTGATGTATCGGTTTCTTTTTAACGTTTTCCTGAAGAGGCTAGACCCCGAATTTGCTCACCACCTCGGTGCCTGGACCCTCAAAGCAATGTTTGCACTTCGGCTTATTCGGCCTTCAAGTGGTGAAGAGGTTGTTGTGGCAGGCATCAGCTTTCCAAATCGCATCGGCATGGCCGCAGGCTTCGACAAGGATGCCAAGCTGGTGCGTCAACTGCATGCTTTGGGATTTGGGCACGTTGAGATCGGCACTGTCACCGCTCAGGCCCAGCCGGGCAATCCAAGACCAAGACTCTTTCGAATCCCTGAGCAAAGAGCACTCATTAATCGCATGGGCTTCAACAACGAAGGTGCTGACGCCGTGGCCGCAAGGCTTGCTGCCTTGCGCGCTTCGGGAGCTAAGTTGCCCGTAATCGGCGTCAACATAGGTAAGACAAAGGTTGTGGAGCTAAAGGATGTGGCTGGTGACTACCGCTACAGCGCCGAGAAGTTAGCTCCCTACGCGGACTACCTAGCAGTGAATGTTTCGAGCCCGAATACGCCTGGTCTCCGCGAGCTGCAGCAGATCTCCTCTCTAAGACCGATCTTGGAGGCTGTGGTTGAGAAAAGCGGCGGAAAGCCGGTGTTTGTAAAGATTGCACCAGACGTAACCAACGAAGAGGCGATTGAGATTGCTCAGCTCTCAGAGCAACTCGGGCTTGCAGGGATTATCGCGACAAACACCACAATCACCCGAGACGGCATTGACTCCGAAGTAGCCAAGGAGTCAGGTGGTTTGAGTGGACCGGTCTTGGCCGAGCGCTCAAAGGAACTTCTCAAGGTGCTTAGAAATAAGCTCCCCAAAGAGATGGCCATTATTTCAGTGGGCGGAATTGAGACTGCCGCCCAAGTCAATGAGCGCCTAGAGCTCGGTGCTGACCTAGTTCAGGGCTACACCGGTTTTGTCTATTTCGGACCCTTGTGGGCCAAGTCCCTTACGCGGGCCTAGTCTCAGGACTCAGAGTTCGTTCTGGGTCGGTGACTATCGAGTCGCCGAGGATTTCATCAACCTTCTTCATGATTTCCTTAGGAATCTCGACCCCTGCGGCAGCGACGTTGCTTGCTATCTGCTCAGGCTTGGAGGCTCCAACTATTGCGGCAGAGACGTTTGGGTTCTGAAGCACCCAGGCGATCGCAAATTGAGCCATGTCAAGCCCGACCTCTTTTGCAAGAGGAGCAAGCTTCTGGACCTTGGTCAGAATTTCATCGGTCATGAACTTCTGAATGAACTGCCCCACTTCTTCGTTAGCTGCTCGCGAGTCAGCCGGAGCCGGCTGACCGGGTAGGTATTTTCCGCTCAGCACACCCTGGGCCATCGGTGACCAGACAATCTGGCCAAGCCCAAGTTTTTCAGAGGTGGGAACGACCTTCTTTTCGATGACCCGCCAGAGCATCGAATACTGAGGCTGGTTGGAAATCAGGCGGATGCCCAGATCGCTCGCGAGTTTGTGTCCCTCGCGAATCTGGTCTGCATTCCACTCCGAGACTCCGATGTACATAACCTTGCCCTGGTGCACCAGGTCGGCGAAAGCCTGCATGGTCTCTTCCAGCGGGGTCTCGTAGTCGAAGCGGTGAGCCTGGTAGAGCTCGACATAGTCGGTCTGGAGCCTTCTGAGAGAACCGTGGAGGGCCTCAAATATGTGCTTGCGAGAAAGCCCCACATCGTTTGGACCCTTTTCGGCAACGGGCCAGTAGACCTTGGTGAAGATCTCGATTCCCTCGCGCCTTTGACCCTTGAGGGCATCACCCAGAACAACCTCAGCTGCTTGGTTGGCGTAGGCATCGGCAGTGTCGTAGGTGGTGATGCCGGCATCCAGGGCTGCGTGAACAGTCTTGATGGCCTGGTCGTCTTTCACCTGGGAGGCGTGGGTGAGCCAGTTGCCATAGATGATCTCCGAGACCTTGAGTCCGGAGTTGCCTAAATACCTAAATTCCATCTCAGCTGTCCTTTTCTAAACGTCGAGTTTTTGAAATCTTGCGACCTGAGGCTTGGGGATTCTCAACGCACGCATCTGGATTGAGCGCATGGCTGCATACCAAGCGATCCCACCTTCTAGCTTGTCTTCACCAAACTTCTTGGCCACCTTCTTCTTTGCCGCTCTTCCAACGAAGGTTGCGTCGATGGCAACAATTCCGAATAGGCCCCACATTCCAAACAGCGCGATCACCTGCAAGACAAAGGAGTCGATAAAGGTGAGAAGCACCACTGCAAAAAGCATTGGTAGCACCAGCTCTCCAGCTGTGAAGCGGGAGTCCACCACATCCCTAGCGAACCTGCGCTGCGGGCCCTTGTCACGTGCGGTGAGGTAGCGCTCATCCCCGGCCATCATTCCCTCGCGGGCTCTTTGGCGCTCAACCCTGAGTTTTTCCTTGTCCGCTTGCCTTGCTTCCTTGCTGCGGTCGCCTACCAGAGGCTTCTTGCGCATCTGCTCTTGCTGCTTGCGAGCAGGTGTTGGCCGGCCCTTGCCCTTTTTCTCACTGGCTTCTTCAGACATCTGCACCTTTCAGAGTGTGCCACTAGATTACTGGCATGTCATTTGCTGAGATTTCTAAAGACAAGTCAATCATCGATAACGCGTCCAAGTTCGTCGATTCCTCATTTGATGAGGCCATTGAGAAACTAACTGGGCTGGTGAAGATTCCGGGCATCGCCTGGCCATCGTTTGATCCAGGTGAGCTTCAAAGATCCGCGGAAGCGGTGAAGAGTGAATTCGAGCAACTCGGTTTCTTCGACTTTGTAGAGATTCGCAGTGCTCCAAAGCCAGATGGGACCCAAGGCGCTCCTGCTGTCTTGGCTAGGCGGGCAGGCAGCTCTGATGCCCCACACGTTCTGCTTTATGCCCACCACGATGTTCAGCCTCCCGGAGACAGGGCCCTTTGGAACAGCGAGCCCTTTGAGGCCACAAGGGTGGGGGAGAGGCTCTTTGGACGGGGAGCATCTGATGACAAGGCGGGGATTATCACTCACGTCTATGCGCTGAAGGCTTTGGCAGCACTGGAGGCGGACCTCCGACTCGGAGTCACAGTTTTTATTGAGGGAGAAGAGGAGGCAGGGTCAGAGTCCTTCCTGAATTTTCTCAAGGAGAACCAGAGAGATCTTGAGGCTGATCTAATCATCGTTGCCGACAGCGGCAACTGGAGCACCGAGGTTCCCTCTTTGACCGCAAGCCTCAGAGGAGTTGTTTCGCAGACCTTCACCGTGAAGACCTTGGACCACGCTCTTCACTCTGGGATGTATGGAGGTCCGCTTCCAGATGCCATGACGGCGATGGTTAAGTTGCTTGCAACCCTGACCGATGACGCTGGGGATGTGGCAATAAGTGGCCTGGCTTCTGATGAGACAAACGGTCCCGAGGTTTCCCTGGAGCATCTTCGAGAAGAGTCGGGACTTCTGCCGGGAGTCGACAGGATGGGAACTAAGCCGGTAACCCAGCAGATCTGGGGCGAACCTGCAGTCACAATCATTGGCTTTGATGCCCCGAGCGTTGCGGTTTCCTCAAACACCGCACTGCCGGAGATCACAGCGCGGGTGTCACTAAGGCTCGCACCAAGCGAGGATCCTGAGCGCGGCCTGGAGCTTTTGAAGGAGCACCTGACAAACCACGCACCGTTTGGGGCTGAGGTCTCGTTTGGAGCCCACGAGATGGGACCGGGGTACTTTGCCTCGAAGGGTTGGGCCTCAAAGCTCGGACATGAGATCCTCAGCGATGTGTGGCCCAGGGAGAGTGTTGATATCGGAGTCGGCGGGTCCATCCCATTTATTTCCCATTTTGCAGCCTTGTTTCCAAAGGCGGAAATCTTGGTCACCGGGGTAGAAGAGCCAGATTCCCGGGCTCACAGCCCCAACGAGTCCCAGCACCTGCCCACCCTGAAGCGAGCAATGACAGCCGAGGCGGCACTGCTAATGCATGGGAACAAGATGGTGAGAAAGTAGTTAAACTTGAGTATCGGAGGAAATCAATGACAGACGTTATGACCCACGGAGTAAAGCTCACGGAGACTGCTGTAGGCAAGGTCAAGGCCCTGCTTGAGTCAGAAGGTCGCGATGATCTGAGACTGAGAGTGTCGGTGCAGCCTGGTGGTTGCTCAGGCCTGATCTATCAGCTCTTCTTCGACGAGCAGCTCGAGGAAGAGGATGCGGTCGTTGACTTTGCAGGTGTTGAGGTAGTTGTAGACATGATGAGCGTGCCCTACCTGGACGGTGCCGAGATTGATTTTGAGGACACCATCCAAAAACAAGGCTTCACGATCGACAACCCAAATGCCTCAGGATCTTGCGCCTGCGGAGATTCCTTCTCTTAAACCCCTTCGAATGGCCAACTTAGCCGGCGGATTCGGGGTAAACTTAGAGTTATCCGCAGCGATTTGAAGGGTATTTCTGTGACTAAGAAGCTTGGACGCCTAGCCTTTGCAGGAATCAGCGCCTCTTTGGTGCTTGTCCTCAGTGGCTGCTCTCCAGAGCTAGAGCGAGGCTTTCTTCCAGATGCCAGCG